>JAITFS010000106.1 GCA_031281195.1 Oscillospiraceae bacterium | reverse complement strand
AACCTCGATGCAAAGCTGCGTACATCAATGCGTACAGAGCTGATTAAACTCCACAACAAGCTTGAAACCACATTTGTCTATGTTACACACGACCAAACAGAAGCTATGACAATGGGTGACCGTATTGTTGTTATGAATCATGCAGTTGTACAACAAGTTGATACACCACAAAACCTATATGATTCACCATGTAACATGTTTGTTGCCGGATTTATCGGAAGCCCGCAGATGAACTTTATCGATGTTGTACTGGTCAAAGACAGTAAGGGTTATTATCTGGAGTCCGGTACAGATAAGCTTTACATGACAGGTGACAAGGTAGACGATGATAAACTCAAAGACTATATTGGTAAAAATATTAAGCTGGGTGTTCGTCCCGAAGATATTTATGACGACGATGAGTTTATCTCAAAAAGTCCCGATTCAATTATTTCAACACATGTTGATGTTAGTGAGCTTATGGGTAGTGAAGTATATCTCTATCTCAAATATGCAGACTACACACTCACAGCCCGTGTTGCACCAACAACAAAATCCAGAACAGGCGATAGCGTAAAAGTTGCTCTCAACATGAACAACATTCACCTGTTTGATGCAGAAACAGAAAACGCAATTTTAAACTAAAATAAAATGCCGATATTTTCTAGAAACTTTAACAAACCGGGTCCCGGAGTTCCAAAAGACGCGCCACGCAAAAAGGGTGTGGCGCGTTTCTTTGAATTACTCTTTAGAGACTTCTTCGACCTTGTAAAGCTTAATCTACTATTTTCCATGGTAGCTTTACCATCATTTATAGTTTTTGTATTTAATATTATGGGTGTGTTTGGCGAGTTCTCGTTATTTATTCTGCTGGTTTCGTTGATTTTAGCATATCCGATTGGTGGTGCTCTTACAGCGTATGTATATTATATTACAAAAATGATGCGTGATGACCCTAGTTATGTGTGGTATGAATTTAAACGAAAGTTTAAAGAAAATCATAAGCAAGCTGCCGTAACAGGTCTTATTTCTACAATGTTTGTATATACACAGATTTTTGTCTGGTTTTCGTTTTATGTTGCGACAAGTATAGAGGGTGGAACAATTGATTTGTTTCTAATGCTTACTTCATTGATTGCACTTTTTGTCTTCACCATGATTGTACCTTATGTGTTTATGCAGTTTTCATATCTTGAGCTTAACACATTAAAAGTTTTTAGAAACAGTGTTATGCTAACATTTGCATATTTACCTCGTAGTTTTATGGGAGCAGTGCAAGGATTAATAATCTGGATTATATTTGCACTTCAAATGCCTTATTCAATAATGATGCTCCCATTTGTATTAATAGTATTTATTTCACTTTCAATGCTACTGGGCTTATCGTGGGTGTGGAAACCCTTTAATGAACAATTCGAAATAGAAGAGACGCTAAAAAAGCGTCTCGCAGAAGAAAACCAAGCCGAAAAAGTCGTTGAAGACTAGTCATAGCTAAACGATGTGTCCCAAAGTGGATTATCACGTACTAAAGAAATCAATACTTCAACACGGCGGTTTAAAGCACGACCCTCGGCTGTGTCGTTACTGGCTATAGGTCTGTACTCACCACAAGCACGGGCTAAAAATAGACCCGGGTCTAAATCGCTTGTATTTACTAATATCCATAAAAAGTTCAAAGCACGGTCGCGGCTAATATGCCAGTTAGAAGGATACTGTGGAGTATTTATCGGCACATTGTCTGTGTGACCGGAAACAACAATTTCAAACGGATCCTCCGGCACAAAATGAGCTGCAAGTAACTCAGCGATAGTCTCTGCAATACCTAGCATTTCAGGAGTTATATCAACACTTCCTGAAGCAAAGAGAATATCACTCTTTAACATAAGCATTATATGATCACCATTATAGACAAGACTTATTGAGTCACCATCCTCATGCTCCTCAAGCCATCGGGACATATTTTCATATAAACCTTGTATAGCGGCTTCACCACCACGGTCATTACTGCCCGGACGTGGCCACTCATCGTCCCACTCACCGCCAAAATCATCGGGATCAAACATATCACGAATTTCCCAAAACTGCTCTGCCGAGATACCATCTCGTGACATAGCAGCCATAAATAAAGTTGCTTTTTCTGTATCAGCACTGGAAAGGGCAAACATCAAAACAAAAAAGGTCATAAGCAGAGTAACCATGTCTGCATAAGAGGTCATCCAACCGTCTGTCCGCTCTTCGGCTTCTTCTCCACCACCACCGGCTCTTTCGTTACCACGATCATCACTACTAGCCGCCATTATGTCACACCCTTTCAGTCATCAGTCGTCTGACGATTTCTTCTCATCTTCTCTAAATTGTGCACTGTCGGCTGTGCTTAATTGCTCAACAAGATAATCCTTGATAACACGTGGGTTGTCACCGTTGAGGATTGAAAGCAGCCCGTTACAAACCATTGTTTTACACATAATTTCTTTTTTGTGCAGGATTTTTAATTTTGTTGAAATCGGTAGGAAGAAAATATTTGCAAGCATTGAACCGTAAAGAGTTGTTATAAGTGCCGCGGCCATGTTAGAACCTAGGTTGTTTATAGCTTCGGGGTCTGCAAAGTCAAGGCTCATAAGCATATTAACAAGAGAAACAACAGTTGCACACATTCCGAAAGCCGGAGCATAAGCCGCTGCCTTATCATATATTGAAATCGCTTCCATGTGACGTTCTTTTATACCGTTTATACAATCTTCGAGAGCAAACTTAACAGAGAATTTATCCAAACCGTCAACCATCATCCGTAGCGCATAAGCCATAAGCTGGTCTTCAACTTGTTCCTTTTCGAAAGCAAGTAAACCTTCCTTACGTGCTTTTTCAGCCAAAGAAACTATTTTATCTATATATTCTGTTGGATTTGACTCTTTTCCTAACAGTACCTTAAAGTGACCGGGTATTTTTACAAGAATTGCCATTGGGAAACCGGCGATTATACTTGCAACAGTCGGAACTACAACAAGGATTATACTAGGTATGTTAACAAAGTCGGGTATTTCGCCACCAAGTACAACTACGCCTACAAATATAGACGCAAATGCGACCACCATTCCAATTATCGTTGTTATACCTTTCATAGGTTATGATTCATCCTTGTCTGATTCTCTTCTCGAACCGCTGATAAGTGGGAAAGTGCTAACTTCAATCTGTACAAGGGTACGACGCATGATTATTTGATCTCTGGCGATTGCGAGGTCGTCAATATTATCCTGTGAGCGTCTTTCCATACGGTCACGTTCAGCTTCAACAAATGCAATGTCTATATCCTCAGGCCATTGTGCATCATTTGCTAAAATTGTTACTATATTGTCTTGAACCTGAGCCATACCACCAAAAACTGCCATTCTACGTTCTTCATCGCCGTTTATTATACGTAAAACACCATAGTCAAGAATAACCGAGGTAGGTTCATGTCCTGCCATAATTCCCATATCGCCCGTAATGCAACGCATTATGACCATTTGTGTGTCTTCATCGTATTTTACATTTTCCGGCGTAGTGATACGCAAACGAAATGTTGCTGCAGCAGGCATAATTTAAATCCTATAACTTTCTACGACTTCGTCGATTGTTCCTCTGTTTAGGAAGTTTCCTTCCGGTATATCATCGTATTCACCATCAATAATTCCGGCAAAACCACGGATTGTTTCTTTGATTGGTACATATTTACCCGGAATTGCAGTGAACTTTTCAGCGACAAAGAATGGTTGAGATAAGAATCTTTGCACCTTACGGGCACGGTCAACTATTAATCTGTCGTTTTCTGAAAGCTCATCCATACCAAGTATTGCTATTATATCTTGCAGGTCTCTGTAACGCTGTAATATACTTTGTACACTTCTTGCTACATTATAATGTTCTTTTCCAAGTACACTGGCATCAAGGATTCTTGATGTGGAATCAAGTGGGTCAATAGCAGGGTAGATACCTTGCTCAACTATTGCACGAGAGAGAACAGTAGTTGCATCAAGGTGTGTAAATGTTGTTGCAGCAGCAGGGTCAGTAAAGTCGTCAGCAGGCACATATATTGCTTGAACTGATGTGATAGAGCCTGTTTTTGTAGATGTTATACGCTCTTGCAGACTGCCAACCTCTGTTGCGAGAGTGGGTTGATAACCAACAGCACTTGGTACACGGCCAAGAAGTGCAGAAACCTCAGAGCCGGCTTGAACATATCGGAATATATTATCAATAAAGAGCAAAACGTCTTGTAGTGATACATCACGGAAATATTCTGCGATAGTCAGACCGGAAAAACCAACACGCATACGTGCTCCGGGTGGTTCATTCATTTGACCGAAAACCAGTGCAGTTTTGTTAATAACACCCGAACGTGTCATGTCGTTATACAGGTCGATACCCTCACGAGTACGCTCACCAACACCAGCAAATACGGAGTAACCGCCATGCTCGGTTGCAATATTACGGATAAGCTCCATAATCAGAACTGTTTTACCGACACCGGCACCACCAAACAGACCAATCTTACCACCCTTGGAGTATGGGCATAGCAAGTCAACAGCCTTTATGCCTGTTTCAAACATTTCTGTTGTTGCAGTTTGTTCGGCAAAACCCGGAGCTTCACGGTGAATAGGCCAGCGTTCTTTTGTTTCCGGATCGGGTTTGTTGTCAATTGCTTTACCTAGTACATTAAGCATACGGCCCAATGTTTCGTCGCCGACAGGCACGGAGATTGGCGCACCAGTATCAAGTGCTTCCATACCTCTGGTTAAACCATCGGTGGAGTCCATTGAAATGCAACGTATAACATTGTCACCAAGGTGTTGAGCGACCTCGAAGACAATAACCCTACCTTCATGCTCAACTTCAATCGCATTATAAAGTCCCGGAATGTCGGTATCAAACTTAAAGTCTACGACCGCTCCTGTTATTTGTAGTATTCTACCAATATTTTTCTCAGCCAAAACTATCTCTCCCTTATCAATTACTGTAGTACGCAAACACTTTTCTACTGCAATGCGTTGGCACCACTGACAATTTCTGTTATTTCCTGCGTTATCATACCTTGACGTTTGCGGTTATAATCAAGGGTCAAAGCCTCCAGAATATCTGTTGCATTACGTGTAGCCGAGTCCATGCTTGTCATGCGGGAGGCTTGCTCGCAAACAGCAGATTCCATCATTGCGCCAAATATCATAATGTTTAAGTACATCGGCACAGCATGTGTTATAAATGTTCCAACATCAGGGTCATAAGTCATATCATGAGCACCCTCGTCAAACTCCTCACCTGAAGCCATTTTTAATGGTAAAAGTCTTACAATATGAGGGATATGTGCAAGTACCGACTCAAAGTGGGTGAAAATTACATAAACCTCATCAACCTCACCGGATTTGTACATCTCTGCAACCAAATTACCTAAAACTTCTGCATCTTCAAAGGTTGTTGCTTCTGAAGCTCCTTGACATCTGTGGGCTATTTCTTTACCACGACGACGGAAATAATCCCATCCTTTAGAGCCGACTGCAATGATTTTTTCCTTTTTGTCCTTGTTTGAGTTCACACATGCAAAAGCTTCTTTGGAAACTGTTGCATTAAAACTGCCGCAAAGACCACGATCGCTGGTTAATACAATATATGCAATGGATTTTACTTCACGCGCTTCTGCAAAAGGTATAACCATATCATCGCTGACACCCGATCTGATATTGTCCATAACATTTTTAACGTCTTTATACATAGGACGAATATCGTCAAGTCTGCTTTTTGCTTTTTGAAGCTTTGATGCAGCAACAAGATTCATGGCCTTCATGATCTTTTTTGTGTTGTTTACACTTGTTATTCTCTTTTTTATAGCTTTCATAGAAGCCATATAGGATTACCTCTTTGTTATTTTTTATGAAAAGTTTTTAAAGAATTCGTCGGATGCAACCTTTACTTTTTCACTAAGTTCATCGGAAATAACTTTTGTTTCACGAATTTCTTTTGAAATATCGCTATAACGTTCTTCGATAAAACCTAAAAACTCACGTGATGCTCTTTGTACATTTTCGACATTTACTTTTGAGAAATATCTGTTAGTGAGTAAGTATAGTAACAAAACTTGTGCTTCAACAGTCAGCGGTTCGTATTGTGGTTGCTTTAGAATCTCAACAATACGCTCACCGTGTTTAAGGCGGTCAAGTGTGTCTTTACTTAAATCAGAACCAAACTGTGCAAATGATGCAAGCTCTCTATATTGAGCAAGCTCAATACGAAGCGGTCCGGATATTTTCTTCATCGCAGGTATTTGCGCTGCACCACCAACACGGGAAACCGAGAAGCCGGGGTTTATAGCAGGGCGTACACCGTTGTTAAACAGTTCTGTTTCCAGATAAATCTGACCGTCTGTTATAGATATAACGTTAGTTGGGATATATGCAGAAATATCACCGGCTTGTGTTTCGATAACAGGTAAAGCGGTAAGTGAACCTCCGCCTCTTTCATCACTAAGCTTTGCTGCACGCTCAAGCAGACGTGAGTGCAGGTAGAAAACGTCACCCGGATAAGCCTCGCGACCCGGAGGTCTACGTAACAAGAGACTTAGCGCACGGTAAGCAACAGCATGTTTTGACAAGTCATCATAAATGACCAAAACATCCTTGCCTTCTTCCATCCATTCTTCACCCATAGCACAACCTGCATAAGGAGCAATATATTGCATTGGAGATGAGTCTGCTGCGGATGCTGAAACTATGGTTGTATATTCCATTGCACCTGCTTCTTCAAGAGTTCTCACCAAACGTGCAACTGTTGATACTTTTTGTCCGACTGCAACATAAATACAATAGACACCTGCACCTTTTTGATTGATGATTGTATCAATACAAATTGCAGTTTTACCGGTTTGGCGGTCGCCAATGATTAACTCACGTTGACCACGGCCAATAGGTATCATTGAGTCGATTGCTTTAATTCCGGTTTGAAGCGGAGTGTTAACCTCACCACGTTCGATAACACCGGGAGCAACACGTTCTATTTGACGAGTCTTTGTACTTTGAATCGGACCTTTACCATCGACAGGTTCGCCGATAGGGGAGACAACTCTTCCGAGCAGAGCATCGCCAACAGGTATCTCAGCTATACGCTTTGTCCTTTTGACAACCTCTCCTTCTTTAACTAAATTGTCCGCACCTAAAAGAACAACACCAATGCTGTCTTCATCAAGGTTAAATGCAATGCCGAAAACACCGCTCGAAAACTCGAGCAGCTCACCGCTCATTGCATTATCAAGTCCGTGTACACGTGCAATACCGTCACCAACTTGTATGACGCTTCCTGCTTCGGAAACATCAAGCTTTGCAGAATAGCTTTGAATTTGTTTTTTAATTACTGAGCTGATTTCATCGGGTCTTAGAGTCACACCAAAGCCCCCCTATTTCTTAAGAGTTACGTTGTTCAACTAAACTGTTATTTAAGTCTTGCAACTTCTTTTTGACTGTCCAGTCAATGTAATAACCGTCTGCGTATATATACGGCCCGCCAATTAATGATTTATCAACTTTTGTGGATAAGGTAACATCCTTATTTAATTTTTTTGACAGCACTTCTTTTAATAGCTTTGCTTGCTTTTCATCATAAGGAACTGCTGATAATACCTTTGCTGTTACCTTATTATTATGACGTTCAATAGTATTAATTAGTGCTGTAAGTGCTGAGATTAGATATACTTCGCGGTTTTTATTTGTGACGAGGTATAAGAAACCAAGTAAATCCTCATGAATATGACCTGCAAATGCTCTTTTGAACATGTCGTTTTTTTCTGATGCAGATACCTGAGGACTAACAAGCATACGTTGACAGTCCGGGTCTTGCAACGAATCACGCAACATTATAGCTTGACTGAGAAATAAGTCTTCAACACCTTTTTCTACAGCCAACTCATAAAGAGCAGAGGCATAGAGGGTACTTAGTCTCTCCATGTCATACCCTCCAAGTCTGATATGGTTTCATCAAAGAGCCTGTCGTGTGTCTCTTTATTAATTGCAAGTGACACAAACTTTTCAGCCATAGTTGCCGATACCTCGATGATTGCCGTGCGCATATCGTTTTCTGCACGTTCCCATTCCATTTCGACGTTTTTAACAGCACGAGCCCTCACACCATCAGCTTCGGCTTTAGCTTCGTCAATAAGACGACGGCTGGAGTCGGCTGCATACTTGCGAGCTTCCGAGAGAATATCCTCACGCTCACGCTCAACTTCAGCTATTTTCTTTTCATACGATTGCTTTAACTCTGATGCCTGTTTCATTTCCTCTTCGGCTTGCTCTAATTGCCCTTCAATTCTTGCGGTACGTTTACGTAGTATCTCACGCACCGGTCTATACAAAAGAAACGCAAGTATCGCTGCAAGCACTGCTACATTAAAGAC
>JAITFS010000072.1 GCA_031281195.1 Oscillospiraceae bacterium | reverse complement strand
ATATGTTCAAGCTTCCCTATGGTGAGAGTGTACTCGAAAAACTCGAACAACGCAAGATACCGCCTAACGATATTATCTTAAATCCTTCGTTCTTTGATAATTATTCGTTCTAGCTCTTATCACTATTCTATTGCATGAACTTTTTTAATTACAATCTCTTAATTTACTATTTATTATCATTCTGACTGACTTTTGCAAGGTTCTATTTTCATACTTTCATTGGGGACGCAGTTACTCTGTCCGAAAAACTCAGTTCTTGCGACCTCGCGCGATAGCTTAATCTTTTTTACTATTATCTGAACAAAATTACTGCTATTTTTTACGATTTTGTACAATTTTAGTTAAATGCAACCTCTTCTTTGACTGAGTTGTTGCAATTATGTTAATTTCTATGACTGTCGGCATCAATATGGTTGCATTTACTTTGACCGCCTACCAAATTAATATTTATGTAAATAGACAAGTTAAATGCAACCGCTCATTAAGCGAGTGGTTGCATTAAGTAAAACAAAGTAGATAGTCGCATTAACTCTAACAAACAACATCTATTAACATTTTCATAAAAATTTTATTTTCATGAAAATATTTTGAAATGTAGAGATTTATATGAGGAATGTAGAAAAAACATGGCTCTAATGTAGAAATTAAATGTTATAATGTAGAAAAAATCGAAATTTTCTACATTTGCAAGGCTTGACACAGTATGGTAGAGTACGATTTGCAGTCGAACGGCTAGGTTGTTCCACTCTTACAGAGAGGGTGACGCTTATGGTCGAATGGTCTGAGTTAATACAGCTTGGGTTGTTGATTGTGGCGATTATCTGTCTAGCACGGAAGTCTAGACGGAAATAACCGCCAACCATCATCGGTGAGCGGCGATTTCACAGTTTTAATTATCTGGGAACGACCGCCACCAACATGGCTAACCGTTCGACTGCTTGCATTATATCATGCCAGCAAAATATCTGTCAAATATATTTTTTTAAAAGAGTTTTTAAGTTATTCTAAGTAACAACTCATTTTTAAAAATTATTTTTTGAAATTTTTCGTGGTTGTGCTATACTATCAATGTGGGGAGGTGTACCTACGCATGAAACTAAGCCTGTATTTAGAAACAACGATACCAAGCTATTTGGCGGCTCGTATGAGTAGCAATATCACAATAGCCGGAAGACAGAATGTCACGTATGAATTTTGGGTGGAAGAACGGCATAAATACAATTTGTATATTTCTCCTTACGTTTTTGAAGAATGTCGTAAAGGTGATGTGCTTGTTGCTAAAAGACGTTTGGAATTGTTAGAAAACATAACTGTTCTTGAAGAAACACCTGATGTCGAGCCGTTGGCAGATGTGTATATGCATCTATTGTCTATACCGCAAAGCAAACGGATTGACGCTTTGCATCTTGCTATATGCTGTGTCCATAAGATGAATATTTTACTGAGTTGGAACTGTTCACACTTAGGAGCTGAAAGTATGCAGATTGCACAAAAGCATAATGACACAAACGGATTATTTACTCCACGAATGATAACACCCGATGCTCTCGTTAATAAGTACACGGAGGTTGATTTAGATGAATGAAAAATTATACGATCCAATTGTTGCAGAAGTACGCAAAAACCGCGAAGATTTACTTGCCGAATTTAACGGCGATACTAAAAAATTATCTGCATATCTAAAAACCAAACGCCCCGAAATGGAAGCAGCTGGATTACGTTTTGAAACAGCGGCAGAACGGCAAGCGCGTTTTGCATGGAGTCAGCAACAAGAAGAAATTTTGGAACGAAAACTTGCAAGTGTTTAACGTACAAGCAAGCGCGGTGGGACTAACCCACCGCGCTGTTTATATTACAGGTTCATATCCTGTGTCCGTGTGCACGTTTGCTCAAGCGTGTTATTGCTCATAATGTTTTCAGTGTTATTACTCATGTTACTCATTATTCACAGCTGTTATTGATAATCCAAGTGAAATATGATAAAATCTCGATTTAATCCCGAATTCAAAGGAGCTGACCATGAAAGAAAAGTTACAGAGCGTTAAAACTGATGGTGAAAAACGCATCGAGGAAGCGATAACTATTGCATCACTGCAAGATGTTAAAGCGTTTTTACTTGGAAAACAAAGTGCAATCACTGATATTTTAAAAGAAATACCAACACTTGTTGTCGAAGAAAGAGGCAATGTCGGGCGTGCGGTTAATGAGTTAAAAAATTATTTTACCGAACTTATTGACAAACGCAGAGAAGAAATAAACATCAAAACTTCGGAAGTTTCGCCGGATTTTGACCTCACAGTTCCCGGGATTTTACCGCTTGCCGGAGCGTTGCACCCAATCACACAAATGTGTTATGACCTTAACGATACTTTCCGTTCTATGGGATTTGAAATCTTTGAAGAATCAGATATAACAAGTGAGTTATACGCTTTTGATAACCTTAACTTTCCACCGGATCACCCTGCGAGAGAAAGCATGGACACATATTGGATTGCAGGAACAGAAAACAAACGTGGCGGTGAGCGGTTATGTTTACGTCCTCATCTGACTGGAGCAAGCGTGCGATATATGCAAACGCATAAACCACCGTACCGTTTTGTATATCCGGGGCGTGCATACCGTAACGAAGCCACCGATGCTAAACACGAGAGAGCATTTTTTCAATATGAAGCGTTAATTGTTGACCGTGATTTTACGTTTTCGTCAGGTAAGGTAATGATTAAAAGCATATTATCTAAGGTGTTTGGTCGTGACGTTCCTGTGCGTATGCGTGTTGGTTTCTTCCCGTTTGTTGAGCCGGGATTTGAAATCGACATGGGGTGTTTGGTTTGTGGCGGTGATGGTTGTAGTGTTTGCAAACAGGTGGGTTGGATAGAGATTATGCCCGGTGGAACACCTCATCCGAATGTTCTCAAAGCAGCAGGCTTAAATCCCGACGAATACACAGGTTTTTATGTAAATATCGGGCTTGACCGCTTAGTTATGATGCGTTATGAGATAGATGATGTTCGACTGTTCAGAAGTGCCGACCTGCGATTTTTGCAACAATTTAAATAAAGAAAGAGAATTACAATGAAACTATCATTAAACTGGATAAAGGATTATGTTGAAATACCAAACGATATTGAGCTGTCAAAGCTGGCTTATGACTTAACTATGTCAACTGTTGAAGTTGAGGATATGGTAATGTTACGAAAAGAGTTTGATAATATGGTGGTTGGGGTTGTGCTGGAAGTATTACCGCACCCAAATGCTGACAAACTCGTAGTTTGCAAGGTAGACACAGGCGATGAAGAAATACGTGAAATCGTCTGTGGTGGAACGAATTTATCAAAAAATATGAAGGTCGCTGTTGCACGCCCCGGCTCAATGGTTCGCTGGCACGGTGAAGGTGACCTCATAGAAATGAAAAAAGCAAAGGTACGTGGTGTTGAAAGCTATGGAATGATTTGTGCTTCTGCGGAAATCGGGTTGTTTGATTTATTTCCTGCTGAAAGTGATGAAATAATCATCGATTTATCAGCGTTTTCTGCACCTGCTGGAACACATTTGGCTGATGCTTTGGGGTTAGACGATGTAATATTGGAAATCGACAACAAATCGCTTACAAATCGCCCCGACCTTTGGGGTCACTACGGTATGGCTCGTGAGTTCGCCGCTATCTACAACCTTTCTATGTGTTCGTGTACAAATGATAATGCAAAAAGTTCAGATGACTGCGAACCCATATCTCCTTCGTCCCCCATCCCCTACTCCCTAACTCCTACTCCTTCGTTTATTACCATCGATGATACTACCCGTTGCTCACGGTACATAGGTGTAGAAATCGAAGGAGTATCAACAAAACCTGCACCATTTGAAATTCAAAGCCGAATATGGCGTGTTGGAATGAGACCGATAAATGCGATTGTTGATATAACCAATTACGTGATGTTAGCAACAGGGCAACCAACACATGCGTTTGACTCCGATGTTATCAACAGAAACATCATCGTACGAAAAGCAGCAGATAAAGAAAAACTATTACTTCTCAGTGGTAAAGAACTAACACTTTCTACAGAGGATTTAGTTATTGCTGATGAAAAAGAACCTATTGCACTAGCAGGGGTTATGGGTGGTGAAAAAGATTCAATATTGCCAAATACGAAAAATATCATCCTTGAAATTGCAAGCTTTAACGCACTTAGCGTTCGTCGTACAGCAATGAGGCACGAGATACGCACCGAGTCATCAACCAGATTTGAAAAAAACATTGACCCAAACAGATGCGATATAACGCTATCTATTGCAATGGAGCTTTTTGCAGATGTGTTTCCCGATATGAAGGTTACAAAATATCAAGACAATTTCCCGGTTCCTTTAGAAAAAAATGAAATCAATGTATCATTAAAGTGGCTGGAAAAACGACTGGGTAATTCAATCAAAAAAGAACAAATGCTAGATATTTTGGACAGACTTGGATTTATTGCTGATATAAAAAATGATAATATGAATATCATCGTACCCTCATGGCGTTCAACAGGTGACATATCAATAGCTGATGATATTGTCGAAGAAATCTTAAGAATACACGGTTTAGAAAGATTTGCAGAAACCCCGATACATACAACATTTGATGGAGCAATCAACCAACCAAAAGTAGATATTGACAGGAAAATACGTGAATATCTTGCATTTAGATGTGGTTTGCAAGAAATATTTACGTATCCTTGGGATAATGATGAGTATGTAAACGCTGTGTTTCCAGATACAAATGAAGCATTAAAGCTGTCCGACCCGCCGTCACCAACAGAAGCAAATCTGCGTTTCTCACTGATACCAAATCTTTGTAAAGCAACAGCCGATAACCTCAGATATTTAAACGAGTTTGCAATCTTTGAATCGGCAATGGTTTTTTCTACAAAGGAATACACATCACCGTATGACAAACGTGAGTCCTTGCCACTTCAACGGCGTAATGTTGCAGGTGCAATTGTCGGAAACCCTGAGGATTTGGATAATACTTTCAGAAGAACAAAAGGAATACTCGAAGCTATTTCGGACTACACACACATTGAGCCGATTTCATTAAAACAAATTGAAAAACCGATATGGGCGGATAACACAGTTTGGTTAAATGTTT
>JAITFS010000027.1 GCA_031281195.1 Oscillospiraceae bacterium | reverse complement strand
ATGGCAGTCACAGAGTATGGGTATAATGCAGTTCTTTACTATACCTATGATGAAAACAGTGTAATAAAATATGTTGACTGGATTGAGAGTATGTTATCAAACCGATTTGTAGTTTTAGACAGTATTATGCAATTGCGAATTATGAGTATTTTTTATAGTAATGTAGAAAACTCAGTAAATTGGTTATTAACTATAGCAACGCTTTTTTGTCTGGTATTATGCACACTCATATTATTCTTTGTGCTTAAGAGTCGCATCTATGATATTGGTGTTTTCAGAACAAGAGGTATGCCGCGCATAAGTGTAGCTATGTTTATTACAGGTGAAATATTTGTAGTAACCACATTTGCATTTATTATTGCTATGGTTGTATATTGGAATACATTTCTTAATTTCATCAGGTATCAATATTCATTAGAAGATACTGCCTTAATGATACAGTTTTCTAATTTTGGTAAAGTCGGAGGTCGCTATTTTGATGTGTTAACATTTAGGGATTTTCTCTCAGTCCACGAAGCATTTTTACCCACGAACCCTTATATATTTATAATAGGTTTTCTTATTTCAATTCTTATAACTGTAATTATAGGTCTTGCCTCCGTTTTATTCATCTCCCGCCACGAGCCAATGAAAATCATGACGAAGCATTAGTGTAAAGGATTATTTAGCATGAAAGCAGCAATTCAAAATTACTTAAAATACCCAACACGCACCATAATATATATGGTTTTGTTGATAATCTCATTTTCTGTGATTTTGCTCTTAATCAACACTTACCTTGTATCTGTTGACATACTTGCTTACATTAATAATGCCACAGGAACAATAAACCTGGAGCCTGACGATGAACCGGACCCACGCACTAACCTATTTATTATCAGCCGCTTTATACACATCTCATCACCATCATTGATACCCTCAGCTACACTTTTAATATTATTATGTACCATAATTCTACCATTTGTTCAATATCTCTTTAGTATCAGCAGAGGTACTGAAATGGGTATCTTACGTGCTTTAGGAATGAGTAAGATAAGAGCGTTTATAAAATTATTTTCAGAAAATGTTTTAATAATAGCTGCTTCATTTGTTATTGCAAATATCTTCGCATTGTTTCTACATAAATATTTCTCAATGACATTACTATTACCAAGCGGTGATGAGGAGCTTGACTTATCAGCAGCTATAGCAGAGATTAATAATCTTTTTGCGTATAAAATTGATGCTGTATTGGTTACACTATATTTTGCATTAGCAATAACTACAATCTCAGCTATTTTATGTAATGCGTTAATGTTAAAAAATGCGCCACTAAGACTTTTACGAGAATACAAAGCTTAAAAAGAATGGAGAAAAAATATGTCATTATTAGAATTAAAAAACATTTCGTACAAATACGGAAAAGGGGACTTAGTCATAAAGGATCTTAATTTATCCTTTGAAGCAGGAAAGGTATATGCTGTGCTTGGGTCATCAGGTTCAGGTAAAACTACTTTACTATCACTGCTTGCCGGTCTTGATGTATGCCTTGGCGGAGAAATACAGTATAACGGAGTTGATTTAAAAACAATCAACCGTGACCATTATCGTGCAAAAAGTATTGGTATGGTTTTTCAACAGTTTAACCTGCTGCACAGATACAATGCTGTTGATAATACCCTTATTGCAATGGAAATCAGCAGGTATAAAACAGGTAACAACAAGAAATATGTCAAGCAGCTTTTAGATGATGTTGGTATTACAGGTAAAAAGCAGCAACGTAAGGTTATAGAACTATCGGGTGGCGAGCAGCAGCGTGTGGCTATAGTTCGTGCAATTTCACATGAGCCTGAGATAATACTTGCAGACGAACCAACAGGTAGCCTTGATGAAACCAATCAATCAGGGATAATTGAGCTTCTAATCAAATCTGCCAGAGATAACAACACCTGTATCATAATCGCAACGCACTCATCAGATGTAGCAGACGCAGTCGATGAGGTCATAAGAATAGCGTAGGTATATTAACAATCATGCGTATGTTTTCCAAAAAACTAGCGCATTTGCTCGCTCAAATACATCTCTACCTTGAATTGTAAACTGCGAGCAATTGTCTCTGCTGAGCGGATACCGCTTGTGAAATTTTCAAGCTCTTCATATATGATGTGCCACAACTCAACAGTAGTAAGAAAATGACTGACTCTTGCTGAGTTTATTACTCTACGCAGCTCACTTTCTGCAACCTCAGTCATCTCATATATTGCAAATCTATTTCCATTTGGTGCAATAAATTGATTATGAAACGTATATATCAAATCTCCATTACTGTCATACAAGTAATTACCACTAATATCCTTTTTGTATGCAGGAGCTATAGCATTATCAACCATAGCATTAAAAAAGTCAATCCGTAATGGAAAGCAAATAAATGGAGTATCTTCTGATTCTAATAATAAAGTACGTATAAAACCCCATGCGGCATCAGCATGTAAAGAGGTGGCATTTATGCCAAATAAACCATCTGTGAGAGCGATATGTTTTCCACCATCAGAAGTTGGGAAACCTATGGCAAAAAAGCTGTCACCCATGATTTGCGAAATTGTATGAAAATACGAAACACTATGCAATGTGTCAAATGCGAGTATTTGCGCCCCTCCTAGTATCTTAATGTATTTGTTAAATGGATTCGGCCGTAAGTTAGGGTCAATAGTTTCGTTGAAAAATGCTGCAGTATCTAGCAGTTTTATAAAAGATTCGCTATCAAAATTTGCAGTATATGTATCCATGTCGATAAATTCGCCGTAAGAATACAACATCATATAAGAGAGAAATTGTTGTTTTGATTGGTTTCCGCCAAACTGATTTGGAACATGGCGGTTTTCTTCGCCGAGAGCAAAAAATGCTGAGAATGTCCAATTCTCAATATGCCCTAAGGCTTGTGGTGTCCCTATCATGGTCTGGATTGCGAAACTTTGTGTAAGCATCGGAAGTGTGCCATCAGCTTTTTCCAATCCTTGTAGTATGTTTGTGAAAAAATCGCTGCGAGAAAGCTCCGGATCTGCATCTATAAACGTATAAAGGTCAAGCAAAGGTGCGCGTGCAGCAAAAGTACCGTCACCGCTTGAAAGCAATATATCGGGTCCTGAGCCGGCTATAAGCTCTGTGAGCAACCGGGTACGCCCGGTTTGATAATCACCACCTGCAATATTAAGATAATTTATTACCTCTATGTGATAATTAATGTTTTCAAGATTATACTTCGCCACGGCACTTAGCATAGCATCAGATATATAAAGACCACCTAAAGTGATAGTTATCTTATCTTGCACTTCAACTCTCAAAATCGGAGTTAATATATAAAGCTGTGTTTGCGTGGTCATAAAGTTTCCTGTTTGAGTGAGAACCAAAACTCTACCATCGTCAGTCAATCCTATGTGTACAACTTGACTATGGTCGATTCCTACTTCTGCCCAATTTAACAATAACGTTTGTGTATTGGTTTCTGTAACATACCCATATAGATAATCACGATTTGAAATAAGAACATCGTAAGGAGCATTGCTGCTCACTGTGTAGATAAACGATGAAGAATCTATTACTATACCAAGTTGTATTTCATTAGTGGTTCCACTTGTTGTATCAATGATGAATGACTTGGTACCACGAATATCACGCATTGTTATAGCAATGTTATCCTCGTCTATAAAAACAGCTTGAATTATATCGTGTATACTTGTTAAATGCGGGAATATTTCAGTAATGTCTATCCGGCTAAGCTCATTACCATTACTATCAAAACGGTAATAAATGAGAGAAAACTCGTTGTTTGCACTTGAAATCTGTTGCTTTGATAAAAGCATCACAAAAATATCGTCTTCTGATACAGAAAAACAATGAACCATAAATCCTACATCGTCTGTCACTTTGGTTTTTCGGACATCTTGCCCGTCTATAGTATGACTTATAACAAAAATTCCTTCGTTTGTCGGGTCATAATCTTTATAACAATAGTATATCTGCTCATCTTGTGTCCACATTTTAGGTATGATACCTGAAACATTCTGGATTTCAGCAAGCTCTGACATATAAGTATATGTCTCAAAATGAGATGTGACGATGACAGTTTCTCCTGATGTGACATCATTCTCTTGCCCTTTATCGCAAGAAACAAGAAATATTACTATTAGGCACAATAGGATAGTGGTTGTTATTTTCATAATAACCTATTTTACCATAATAAGGCTACATTATCAATTGTTTCCCAAGCAGATGTATTGCGCTTAACCGCAAAAGATAAAAGCAAATCACGTGTAGATTTAAGCGATTTGTTTTGTGTATAAATATACAACATAAACGCATTTTATTAATATAAATACAACAACATAAACAAAACTGCATAAACATACAAAAAGGTATTGCATTTATCTTTTATATGTGATATATTCACTTTGCAAACAAATAAAAAAGATAAATCATTCTTAAAAGGAGTACAGAATGTCACTAAAACCAAAGGTTTTTATAGATGGCAGAGAGGGAACAACGGGCTTACAAATTTCTGACAGATTATCAAGCAGAAAAGATATAGACCTACTTATTATCGACGAGGTTAAACGTAAAGACATTACAGAACGAAAAAAGTTTCTTAATAAAGCTGATATAATATTCATCTGCTTACCTGATGATGCCGCAAGAGAAACAGTATCTCTTATAGAAAACGAAAAAACTCGTGTAATCGATGCCTCAACAGCACATAGAACATCAAGCGGATGGATATACGGTTTACCGGAGCTTTCAGACACTCAACACGAGTTAATCAAAACAGCAAAATATGTCTCAAACCCCGGTTGTCACTCAACAGGAATAATACTACTCTTAACACCATTAATAGAAACCGATATTATATCAAAAAACGAGCAGCTCTCCATCACATCTATCACAGGATATACAGGTGGTGGCAGAAGCATGATAAACCAATACGAGGATACAAACAGAGACAAAAATAGTGAGCTTAATGCACCCCGTATGTATTCAATCGGAGCACGCCATAAACACATACCCGAGATTATGAAATACACAGGGCTTACAACAGAACCAATATTTATGCCGATAGTTGCCGATTATCCGCAAGGGATGCAAATAATAATCCCGCTAAAAAAATTCAACAAACGACGACAAATTTTTGACACACTTTCACAAAAATATGAAAATTGCAAAAATATTACAGTCACAGATGAAAGTCCGGCATTTAAAACAAGCAATATTAACGCAGATACAGATTATACAACATTAAGTGTGCTTGGATTTGATGAAAACATTTTATTAACCGCTCAATTTGACAATTTAGGCAAGGGCGCTTCGGGAGC
>JAITFS010000008.1 GCA_031281195.1 Oscillospiraceae bacterium | reverse complement strand
GCAGGTTTGCCAAAACGTGAGCCTGAGCTGTTAAAAGAGTTTTATGAGAAAAAGCTTTACGAAAATCTTATGAAACGAAATGAGGGGAAACCTAAGTACATTCTGCATGACGGTCCTCCTTTTTCTAACGGTGATATACATATTGGCACAGCCTTGAACAAGGTTCTTAAAGATATTATTGTCAAGCATAAAAACATGTCGGGTTACCACGCGCCATATACCCCCGGCTGGGATAATCATGGGATGCCGATTGAAAGTGCAATAATCAAAAAGAATAAGCTTGATAGAAAAAAAATGACAATACCCGAGTTTCGCAGCGCATGTTATAACTTTGCGGCAGGTTATGTTGATACGCAACGTGAGCAGTTCAAAAGACTTGGCGTATTAGGCGATTGGGATAAACCGTATTTAACGATGTCACCTTCTTTCGAAGCAGAGGAAGTGCGTGTTTTTGGAAAAATGTACGAAAAAGGGTATATATACAAAGGGTTAAAGCCCGTGTACTGGTGTCCGACTGACGAAACTGCACTTGCCGAAGCAGAAATTGAATATGCAGATGTACCGTGCAGTGCAATATTTGTAAAGTTTAAGCTGGTGGATTCAAAAGGTGTGTTAGATGGTGTTGATAACGCCGACAACGTTTACATCTTGATATGGACTACAACAGCGTGGACTTTACCGGGGAATATTGCAATTGCTCTTGGTCCGGATATAGAATATGCCGTTTGCAGAGTTGGTAACGCTTTATATATCTTAGCATCAGAGCTGGTTGAAGCCGTGTTTGAAAAAGCGAATATTACAGAATACGAGGTCGTAAAAAGAGTATGTGGCTCTGATTTGGAAAGAGCAGTTGCACAGCATCCTTTTTATGACCGTACATCGCTCCTGATTTTAGGCGACCATGTAACTGTTGAAGCCGGAACAGGCGCAGTTCACACCGCTCCGGGTCATGGTGTTGACGACTATAATGTTTGCCGAAAGTATCCCGAGTTATACGATTCTTTCTTCACACCTGTTAATGAAACCGGCGTAATGACTGAGGATGCAGAGCAATACGCAGGACAATATTATACAAAAGCCAACGATATTATCATTGATGATTTGAGAACGAGTGGTGCATTACTTGCCGAAGAAAAAATTGTACACTCATATCCGCATTGCTGGCGTTGTAAAAAACCCGTGATTTTCCGTGCAACCGAGCAGTGGTTCGCATCCGTTGATGCTATGAAGGAAACAGCAATAGCCTCATGCGAAGACATAAAGTGGCTGCCTGTTTGGGGAAAAGAACGCATGATTGCAATGCTTGCTGAGCGTTCTGACTGGTGCATTTCAAGACAAAGGCACTGGGGTCTGCCAATTCCTGTGTTTTATTGCGACACTTGCACAAAGCCTGTTTGCACACCTGAAACTATTGATGTTGTTTCAAAATTGTTCGGTGAAAAAAGCTCAAACACTTGGTATGAGATGGAAGTTAGCGATATTTTACCAAAGGATTTTTCTTGTCCGTTTTGTAGTGGCAAAACCTTTTCAAAAGGTACAGATTCTCTTGATTGCTGGTTTGATTCTGGCTCAACACACGCCGAAGTTTTAAGCTCCGGCAACTTCCCTGCACTTCGTTTCCCTGCTGATTTGTATATTGAGGGTGGCGACCAATATCGTGGTTGGTTCCAATCATCAATGCTCACAAGCATTGCGGTTAACGGAGTTCCGCCGTATAAAAGGATAATAACGCATGGTTGGACTGTTGACGGTGATGGTAGAGCAATGCATAAATCTCTCGGTAACGCTGTTGCTCCGGAGGAGATTATCCGTGACTACGGTGCTGATATACTAAGGCTTTGGGTTGCTTCCACCGACTACAAGGTTGATACACGGATTTCAAAAGACATCTTAAAGCAGCTTTCTGATATTTATTTAAAAATCCGCAATACAGCAAGGTTTATACTTGGAAACCTTAACGAGTTTAACGCAGATGAGCTTGTTGCGTATAAGGATATGCTGGAAATAGACCGCTGGGCACTTTCTCGCTTAAATAAGCTTGTTACATCTGTTATTGAATCTTATGAAAAGTATGAATATCATACAATTTATCATGCTGTGCATAACTTTTGCACTGTAGATATGTCAAATTTCTATCTTGATATAATTAAGGATAGATTATATTGCGATGAAAAAAGCAGTCTTTCACGCAGAAGCGCACAAACTGCAATGTATCAGATTCTTGATGCACTTGTTCGTATGCTTGCTCCAATTCTTGCGTTTACAACAGAAGAAATTTGGATGTTAATGCCGCACCACGCTGATGTTGAAAAAGACAGTGTTCTTTATAATCAAATGCCTGAACCCAATGAAATATATGCGTTTTCTCCTGAAAATGAAGCAGTTTGGGATAAGCTTATGCGTTTGCGTCTTGATGTGTATAAAGCGTTAGAGCTGGCACGCACAGCAGAGCCAAAGGTTATCGGCAAATCCTTGGAAGCAGATATTGTTCTACAATTTAATGCAGAAGCCGCAGAAGCTTATGAGGATATATCCGCGTTTGACTTAAAATCTTTATTTATTGTATCTTCTGTTTCTATTGAAAAAGATGAAACAATAGAGTACAATAAGCGGACAGTCTACAAAGGCACTGAGTTCCCGGGTGTAACTGTACTTGTAGATTATAGCCCTGAGCCTATGTGCGTACGTTGTTGGGTGCATGATAAAGACGTCGGCGCAAACGAAAAGCACCCCGACCTCTGCCCAAGATGTTGCAAAGTAGTATCATCTCTCTAAGTTCTACTCACGGACGGCAGAATGCCGCCCCTACAAAACTCTACTTTCTACTTTCTACTCTCTACTCCCCAAAACAGTGAGGATTACTAACATGATAATATTTCTATTTTCTGCTCTTATAGCTGCTCTTGACCAGTTTTTTAAGCATTATGTGTCAAGAACAATACCACTTCCTACTGTTGGTTTAGCAGAAGGCCCTGTGCTTATCCCGGGCGTTCTTGGTCTTACACGCTTAGAAAACGATGGTGCAATGCTTAACATACTGTCGGGTCAACAATGGTTGCTTGCAGGTATTGCATTTATTGCCGCTGTTGTGCTGATTATGATTTTGCTTAGATACAATGAGGGATTTTGGGGGTCTTTAGGATTAGCGGCTGTGCTTGGCGGAACTGTCGGAAATCTCATAGATCGCATTTTTAACGATGGAAAAGTTGTTGACATGTTTAGAACATTATTTATTAACTTTCCGATTTTTAACATTGCAGATGTATTTATAACACTAGGATTTGCAACATTTCTCGCTCATTTTATTTATCTGACATTTAAACCAACAAACAAAGAAGGAGTCCTCGACACAAACGGTTCAGACGATGTTGAATATATCGCCGAACCCGACGATATTATTTATGAGGAAGAGGTGCAGGTTAGCCCGACTCCCGCAGATTATGCCACTGCTGCAACCGTTGAAGCACCAGTAAGTCAAGTTGCTAATGCCCAATCGGTACAAGCAGTTTACTCACAGCCTGAACCGAGCGCTAATGTTGATGAGTCGTCAGACATGAGCTTGGAGTCAATAATGAAAGAATATGAGTCCACAACAGACACAACGCCCGATATTTCATTTACGATGGAAGCTATTGAAGCTGAACTTGGTTCACTCGACGATATAAACCTTGATGATGTATTACGTGAATATGGACTCGATGACGACACTATTTAGCACCTCTGACGGAGAGCGTCTTGATGTGTTTCTTGCTGCAAATATACAAGGACTTACAAGAAATGCCGCTCAAAAGCTGATTGAATCCGGAAATGTCACCCTCAACAGTAAAACTGTTCGTAAAAATCACAAGATAACTCTTGGTGAAGCTTATAATATAATACAAAACGAGCCAAAAGAGTCTGCTGTAACAGGGCAGGATATAAGGCTCGATGTTGTTTTTGAAGATAATGATTTGATTGTTATAAATAAACCTCGTGGAATGGTTGTTCACCCTGCGCCCGGTCACTCCGAAAATACTTTAGTAAATGCACTGCTTTATCATTGTGGCGAGAGCCTGTCGGGTATTGGTGGTGTGATTCGCCCCGGTATTGTTCATCGTTTGGACAAGGAAACCTCCGGTTTAATTATAGTTGCAAAAAATGATGCTTCTCATTTATCGCTCGCTTCGCAGTTATCATCAAGAACTCTAAAGAGAGAATATGATGCAATCGTTTACGGTATTGTGAAAAACGATAATGGTATAATCAATGCACCAATAGGACGGCATCAAAAAGACAGGAAAAAGCAAGCAGTTACAGGCATTAACTCACGTGAAGCGATTACGCATTATGAAGTTGTTACACGTTATGAGCGGTTTACCCATATCAAATGCAGGCTTGAAACAGGCAGAACTCACCAAATCCGTGTCCACTTGTCACATATAAATCATCCGATTCTTGGCGATAGTGTTTATGGTATAAAAAAATCTGAAAAAGGCTTATCTAGTCAATGCCTTCATGCTAGTATGTTAGGGTTTAATCACCCAAAAACAGGTGAATACATTGAAGTAAAGTCAGTGCTGCCGAGATATTTTACAGAGGTGTTAGGGAGGTTAGTATGAAAACTCACGAGTTTTATATGATGATGGCACTT
>JAITFS010000195.1 GCA_031281195.1 Oscillospiraceae bacterium | reverse complement strand
GTTATTGCAAAAAGAGCAACGCTTAAAATGATACACCACAATAAACGCGGTGAAGGGTCTGGACTCTTTCCCCAATATCTGTATAGCCATAAAATTAATAAGTTTTGCACAGCAACGATACCGAGTAGCCAAACACTGGGTGAGGCAAGAAATCTAGGTATAGAAGACACAAATATCACTTCCTAACTTATACTTATCATTCCTCTGCATTTCTAAGTTTCTTAATTTTTGCTTTTCCTCGTTTATTTATAATTACAGCAACTGGAAACATGCTAATCGATATAGTAGTAAATATGATTGTACCTATTATTTCTTCTTTTTTGTGCTCAATGTAATACAAATTATTAATATCGTTAATAAGAAAAAAAACACTCGGTATTACAAGCAATATCGCAAATATTATTATACACCAAAAAATAAGTTTATGTGTTGCTGCAATTTTGTCTATTCTGCTTTCTTTTTCATTTATTTTTCCTGAGTCTTTTAACCTTTTGGCAAATATTTCATATCCATGTATACTTTTGTTTAGGGAAAAAGCTTTTATGGTGTTTTCTTGGGAATCTTTAATATAAATATGGTATTTGGCATAATTTTGAATGTAATCACTATCATACGTTTCTGTTGCATAAATAATATCGTCAAACATAAAGGTTAGTTTTTTACGACGAGGAACATTCACCTCAATATTTTCACCCACAATCACAACTTGCCATTTTGTAATTGAATAGATGCTTATTGATATTGGTATTGTGAATATACAGCTAAGCATAAAAAAAACCATATATGCTATAAAATTATTCTTTTCTCCCGGAATTGTCATTGGTATAAATATAAACGCAATCCCAGAGAACAATATCGCAATATACATAGCCAACATAGTTTTTTTATATTGCATTTTATTGTTTTCAATATTCATTTCGTTTGAATAAACATCATCGTCTTTCTTCCATAATATATATAATACAGCACCTATGCACAATGGTAAAAACAAGCATACACCAATCCAGTATATAACAAATCCTAACATTTCATTCATATCAAATCTATAACCTCCTACTAATCTTTCATTAATACCTCAAAATATTCCTATCATTCCAAACCTTCTTCGTCCGAACTATCTGCTTCCTTGTTGTTTTGCTTTTCCTTTAGTTCTTTAATCGCTTTTATAGAATTATATAGTAATATTATTGCCACAACATAGGCTAATAAAGGGCCATAAACAATCTCCATGCATTTCCAAACGGGTCATCTCTGAAATTTCGAAAAATCAAGTAACTAGTTATTACTCCAAGAAAAAATATATATATTGGTCCTAAGAATAAACACTTCATTGCTAATTTCATATTTTCTCTTTTGGGGTATAATTCATCTTTCGCTCTTCTGTCACCATCTTTTATCATTTCTTTAATTTTCAATTTTTGATCAATATCAAATCCATCATAAATTGATTTTTTCATATTGTTTAACTCCATTTTTATTAATGTTAGTGGTGTCAATTATGAATGGAACTTCGACAAAGGTTGTTATGGTAGAGCTTTCATTATGAAGATGTATAGTATTTTTGTAATCGGCTTGTGGGTTTATGAGGAATTGTCAACAACAACTTTCCTTCATTAATGAGTGGTTTCAAAATATTGCTAGAAAAATGTGTTTTATGCCTATATCCGGTGAATTCCATTATTTCCGCTTTACTCTTTGGTGACTTACAAAAACATAAAATCTTCTCTGCCACCTGGTCACTGACTTGGTCACTGACTTGGTCACTGACTTGGTCGATTTTTATTGATTTAGTACCATCCTTTGCAAAAAAGTCGGGCAATGGAATAATTGTTTTGAAAATATCTCCTTCAATTAACTCCGGCTCTTTTCCGTTCGCATAAATTGGCGTGTACTTATATAGGTTTCTCATTCCGGAACCAAGAACATCTGCATAATTGATGTTTACAAAGAAACGTGCAAGAATCGGATTCTTTGGATTTGGCGTAAATGTTTTTGGGTTCAACTTTCCATATAGGTTTGAGCGATTCCAGTTATCGGCAACAATTTGATTATCCTCGATAACTATTCGTGCGGGAATTGTTGAAGAATATTCCCTGTGGCATAAAGTATTGCTTATAATTTCGCGGGCTATTTTGTCTCTAATACTAACAGCTTGCACACCCTCTAAGTAAAATGGATCAGGTGTGTGCTTTTGAATAAAATTTAAAACCTGACCATACGCTTCTATTAGATTAGCCGTTACCATTAATCTATCATCATAACGGTCAATATTCTCTCTACGTAAAATGCAATCAGTTATATACCCCGGACAACACGAGAATATTGTTTCATCTTTGCCGAAAAGCAGAACTGCTGCAAGATTATATCCTTCTTCACCTGTCATAGGGTCAGTTTCATATAAGTCCGCACTTCGCATTATTTCCATGTCCGTCATGTTAATCCACGGATGGTCAGCTTTTCGTAACTGTGTCATATTTCTAACTTTTGGCATTAGCTCTGATATACGCAACATGTTTTCATTCACATAAGGGAACATTTTTCGCTCTGTGAAATAATTACGTTTTCTGTCGTATAGCTCCGCAGCCATAACTGTATTTGTTGTTATATCAATATCCGCATCGTTGTTTCTATCAAAAAGTCTACCGGAACAAGTTATCGGTAGTGAACTGATTGGTACATATACATAAAGAATCAGCTTTCCATCAATTTCAATCTCAATGTGTTCTAAAAAAAGCGGTGGTGATATCTTATTTCGATTATTTAACGTATTGATGAAGCTCCGCTTCATATCTTCAGCCGAATTTGGATTCACGCCAACAACTTCACCTTCATTTGTGACACCGAGTAGTAAATGGCCTCCATATCGGTTTGAAAACGAACAAACAGTTTCATAGACACTACCGGAAAGCTCACTGTGACTTTCCTTAAACTCGATTGTGAAACCTTCACCTTCTTTTATCAGTTCTTTTATCGTTTTAGCATCCATATCATTTAGCTCCTATGTTCACGACTTTGTTCAATGAGTGTTTTTACATCTTTATACAACGCTGATTCATTTATTTTTTAGTTCCATATGCTCTTCCTCGCTATATATCTTAGTATACCACACCATTAAACAAAGGTAACTAAATATAAAATCACATAAGGCCTGCAATCTCATTAATTGCAAGTATTTTTGCATTGTTTTGTTATTTTACTTCGTCTGTACTATCCGCTTTGGTCTCCTTTTAGCTTGATAGTTCAAACCACGAAAATACGTTAGCTATTCCGCCGTACCCATTCTCTATAATTAGAGATGTAAAAATACCATCCATCTTCTGATAAAAGTTCTAAACTTACATGATAAGGATACTCTGATTCATCCGGAATACTTCCATCAATTGAAAATACGATGCCTCGGCCTTCATGTCTCGTAGACCATCTCAGAAAAACAATCCAATTTCCATAACATCGTATTTGTGAATAACCCAGATGAAAAAGTTCGTTAATTGCATCTATCGTCTTTTCATCAATTGGTGTATCTCCTATCAGCATTTTTTCATCAAACTCAAAGCTCCTGATAATAACTCCGTGCTCTCTTTCAACCAAAAAGTTTTTAACTATATAAAGTGATTCCTTGTTTTGTTGAAAATCATCTTCCATCCATTTTAACCCCGGTGTCGGATTAAGATAAAATACTATACAAGCATTCATAAAAACAATCATAATAACTGCAAGTAAAATGACAATACCTAACTTTATCCACTTAATTACTCCAATTAATTCAAAATTCATTCCGGACACACCCCATTTCGAGCTAAACCATTTAAGGTATTATATCTTCGTCTAAATATTGCATTACGTCTTCTAATAAACCATCGCTTTGTGGAGTCCATATGTGTTGGCTGTTGAATTCTGCTTTCTCTGTACCATTGATGTACTCATTGGGAAATTTTTCTTTTGAAAAATACATATATGTAACTTTTTTGAAAATCATATCTAAGGTAAACCAACCAATATCTTCACACTCTTCCCATGAAATGAAATTTTCTCTGCCTCCAAAGTCTACGTTATGTATCCCACTTTCATCGAAATATGTTACAGAAAACCCTCTTCTTGAACTATAATCTTTTGGAAATATTATGGGAGTCAGTAAAGCAATAACGCCAAATATGGTTATTAAAAGACTAATAATACTAATAGACGATGAATAAATATCTGTAGCACAAATGAAAACCATTACCATCGTACCAAACGAAATTATGCATAAACCCATTAATGATGCTATAGTTGAATGATTGTTTTTGTAAATCTGGATTCCGCACCCTAATTGTTTCTGTTTTGAAGTGCAAAAAAGGGTATATAAAACAAACGCGGTTACAGGTACTAGTACTCCCGACATAACAGCCCAGACTAAAATATTTACACCAAGAAATTCTACAAATGAAAAGTAAATTCCCAAAACAAAAATTAATAACTTAATTTCATAATAAATTATCATATATCTGTTTTTACGTTTCATTATTCATACCTCTTACTCCCTAATCAGCACACACACTTGTAGAAGAGACACGAGCTGATTGGCGTGACAATATCTTTTAATATCTTTGTGTCATTTGGTGTTATTATCATAATAATAATTACAAATATCTTCTTTTACTAGCTTTTAAATAAATGAAACCATATTAGTCTTTTTTCCATACAAATGTAAAGCCTTCCACCTATCTTTCTATCTCTGTGAATATCCATCCATTCTGAATTTTGTAACCAATGAATATCATCTCCCATGTCAGACAATCCTGAAATATATGGGACATTAACGTCTGCAACTTCTCTCCAAGTGTATTCTGAGTCACTAACATAGTTGTCCCATTCTTCTTCAATAATGTTAAAATACCCTTCAATAATTATAGTAGTCGGTCCAGGCACTCTTCCCAATGATCGATCTGTTAAATCAACATAATGAAAGTTT
>JAITFS010000174.1 GCA_031281195.1 Oscillospiraceae bacterium | reverse complement strand
TCTACAGCTTCTTGCTGGCGTCTACACGTCGCATTGCATATTGTATCAAAGATTTTTATGTTTGTACACTCTTTTTTTATTATATTGCAACACAAATTATATTCATCGTTAGTGCTTGTTGTTTGAAACACGACAGAAATCGGTATATCTGTATAATTAGACGTGTTTAAACGCTCTGAAAGTTCCAAATTTGATTGAAAAATCTCATAATTTTTACACCACCCTGCTATTGCTGAAACCTCAGGATGATCTTTTTCACCAATTATGAATATCAATCTTCCGTTATTTGATTCATTACGTACGATGTCATGGATTTTCTTAACATCGGGGCATGTTGCATCAATGATATTACAAGATAAAGCTTCTAGTGCTTCATAATCACTTCTTGCAGCACCATGTGTTCTAATAACAACTGTGCTACCTTCCGATATTTCAGATACATCATTTACAGCATGTACACCAATTTTTTCTAAGTCATTTATGACATGTTCATTGTGAATTATCGGTCCTAGTGTTAAGCATTTTTTATGCTCATCGGCAGTTTTTTTACACAACTCTACAGCTCTGCTAACTCCGTAGCAAAACCCTGCTGATTTGGCAACTATTACCTTCATAACTTTTCTGTACCTAATGATTGAATATTGTACATAAGTTCTTCTGCTAATTTATGATAATCATCGGGATGGCGTTTTTCCTTTAGTTTTTCTATAAAATATGGTTTGCCGATAACAATTTTGCTTTTCTTAAAATATGGTTTTTTTCGTGGTACAAATACCGGCAATATAGGCACTTTGGCACGCTCGGCAAGTTTTACAGCTCCGCTTTTTACAGCGGCAACATCAAGCTTCATTCTTCTTGTTCCCTCAGGGAAAATTACAACTTTTTCGCCGTTTTTTAAGTATGTTAATGAATTCTTAACAGAGTTTACATCATTAATGCTTCTGTCAACGCTTATCATTCCCATTTTTTTCAAAAGAAAAGATATCACAGGGATTCTAAAAAGTTCAATTTTTGCTATAACATGAATATGATTTTCATCACCAAAAGCTATGCCAATTAAAAACGGGTCAATCATAGCTGAGTGATTTGAGCACACCAACGCTGCTCCTTCAATAAGGTTCTCTTTTCCGATAAGCTCTATAGGTCTAAATAATGTTATCACCGGCCCAACATACTTATAACACCAACTATAAAAATTTTTACTATATTTTTCTACCATTTTATATCACTCACCAATTTACACAATGCTTCGAAGCTTTGCTCGAAATCTAAGTTTGTTGTGTCTAAGATTATTGCATCCTCTGCTGCTTTTAATGGAGCAATGTCACGCTCTGAGTCGTTTTTATCACGTTTTATCATTTCACTTAACACTTCTTCAAAAGTAGTATCAATATCCTTTTCTTTTAGTTCTATAAAACGTCTTTTTGCACGAGTTTCCGGTGATGCTGTTATAAAGATTTTTAAATCTGCATTTGGTAATACAACAGTTCCAATATCTCGACCGTCCATTATTACATTATACTTTTTTGCCATATTTTGTTGCATTGACAATAAAAAGTCTCTCACCGGCAGCATAGCAGACACATCAGAAGCATAAGTTGATACCTCCGGTAAACGTATATCATCAGTAACATCTTCACCGTTTAAAAACATTCGTTGAATACCATCATTATCATACTTCATTTCCAGTTTTATAAGTGGTAATAATTCTGTTACTTTTGTTAAATCCTTGGATGCTACATTATTTCGTTGAGTAAATAAACCGATTGAACGATACAATGCGCCCGTGTCAACATATATGAAGTTAAAATGTTTTGCTACACGTTTTGCGAGTGTGCTTTTACCTGCACCTGCAGGTCCGTCAAGTGCTACACTAATCATATCTGTTCATAAACTCCATATTCTTCCCATATTCGTTCTAAGCGTTCAAAGTTTTCGTACAAATCACCGGGAGCTTTTTCACTCACTGCTACTACAAGAGCGTTAACAAGACTTAGCGGTGCTACAAGTGTATCAAGGAAAGAAATCATATCACTTCTTGCACATAATGAAATATCAGCAAGTTCAGTTAAAGGTGAAGCTAAACCGTCTGTAATTGCTATAATTTTCGCTCCAACATTTCTCGAGTATTGCATTGTTTTTATTGTGCGGCGTGAGTATCGTGGAAAGCTGATTGCGATAAGTAAATCCCCTTCTGATAGCCGCACAATTTGTTCAAATACTTCACTATCGGGGCTTTCACTTATAACTCGTGAATTGTTAAATAATAAATCAAAATAAAAGCCCATAAACTTTGCTAAAAAAGATGATGAGCGTAATCCTAAAATATAAATATTTTTTGCTTCAATAATAGCATCCACTGCTTTGGAGAAATCTTCACTGTCAGTTTCTTCCATTGTTTGGCGTATTTGTTCGATATCAGAGGTTAAAACGCTTTTTAATATATCACCCGTTCCTAATCTATCTTTTGCTACTTTAATACGCTGTACAGAGGTTAGCTTACCTCTCATGGTATCTTGTAAAGCTCTTCGCATTTCAGGATAACCGTCAAAACCAAGCTCCATAGCAAATCTTACAACTGTTGATTCGCTGACACTTGCGAACCTGCCTAATCTGATAGCGGTCATAAATGCAGCTTTATCAAAATTTTCAAGGATGTAGTCAGCGATGCGTTTTTGCGACTTTGACATCTTTGGTAAACTCTGATGTATTAGTGTTAATACGTCTTTATCCAAGTGATTCCACCTCTTTATTTGTTAAGTAACGCCACTTTCCGGTTTCCAGTGTACCTAGATTTAATTTATCTATAGAAATGCGTTTTAATTCTTGTACACTTAAACCAACATGTGCACACATTTTTCTGATTTGTCTGTTACGCCCTTCAATTATTGTGATTTCAAGAGTTCCACCGTTGATTGTTTTTTTAAGAACCTTGGTTTTTTTCGCGTGAACTGTACAATCATCAATAATTATCGGCTCTAATAGTAATGCTGCCGCTTTATCTACATCACCTTTTACACGAGCTGTGTAAGTCTTTAATTTTTCGTATGAAGGGTGCATTATTTTGTTTGCAAAATCACCATCGTTGGTAAAAAGTAATAAACCTTCCGAGTCTAAATCAAGTCTTCCAACAGGATAAATACGTTTATGAACATCAGCCACTAGCTCCATTACTGTCTTTCTGCCTCTGTCGTCACTTACAGTAGTTAGATAACCACGCGGTTTATTAAGCATTATATAGACAAAAGAATTATCTTGATTTATCCATTTTCCATCAACTGTTATTACATCAGTTTGAATATCTGCTGATTGTCCAAGAGTTGCGATTTCTCCATTTACAGATACTCGACCTTGCGTAATAATTCTTTCAGCTTCTCTGCGTGTCGAAACTCCACATGCCGAAAGTATCTTTTGCAATCTTTCCGGGTGGTTACTCATGGTTTAATTATTCTTTATCCTTATCCAAAAACTCACTGACTTTGTCTAAAACATCAGGAACAGCATCAAGTATCTTGTCAATTGGTGAAGGCTCACGAGGTGAAATATAAATCATCTCTGTTCTGTGACCTTTTACAGTAATAAATGCAACAGGAACAATATTTACTCCTGCACCTGTACCACCGCCAAATCCGCTTTTATCATTCTTTTGATTAAAGTCAGTACCACCACCAACAAATCCAAATGATACTTTTGATACAGGAATTAATGTCATTCCATCTGCTGTGACAATTGGTTCTCCAATAACTGTGTTAGTGTCAACCATTTCCTTGATTTTTTGCATAGTTGTTTCCATGAGATTGTTAATTGGTTCCTTTTCCATCTTCTTTTATATCCTTTCTATGTTCTTTTTGTTTATCAGTTTCACTGTGTAAAGATTTTAAAATTGGTAATAGTGCTGAGATTACATAAATAGCTTCCCATATTGCAATAGATATTTGCACCTCTGCATAGATTTTATGTTCATTTAAATCAGACTCAAAATCTGCAAGTACCATAATATCACGCTTTTTTATATGAAAATGTTTTTCAAAGATAGGTATTATGATAGCAAAAGCAGCATTTGCAGCGCCAAATCCTATTGCGGTCTTAGCAGCGTTTTCACCGGCAGATGTATAATGCAGGGTTAGCTTCTTTATAAGAAGTTTTTTTCTTAATCGGTCAAGAGCATTTTTGACTGATTTTAGTATAGTCATAAAATCTTTTAAACTGCCGGGTTTTACACTCTTACCTTTTTTCTTTATCTTTTTTACACGTTTTTTCTTTTTATCAGTTTTTATTTGAAACTTGATAAAACCAACCTTTTCCCAAACATTTATACCATCTTCATTATAAACAACTATAACACCAACACGTAAAAACGCAAGAAGAATTAAAACAGCCAGAATAATACCTAATACTAAAAATAACATAATAAACTCGATTCTATATTTTTTACTGTTGTTGCAATCAGTATCTTAGAATATCCGCAACTAATTTTCAGAAATTTCTAAACTTTTTTCTGTTTCAGACATTGTAGCTATTTCAATTTCTCTGGCTTTTAGCTCGAGGATTGCATTTTGAATTCCCTCTTGCTCATCTCCTGTACCTTCAATATGCGGTAGTTCAGGTAGTTCCTTTAGAGATTCCATTCCAAAGATTCGCAAGAAATTATGATTTGTCTTAAAGAGCATCGGTCGTCCCGGCGCAGGTAGTCTTCCACATGATTCTATTAACTCTTTTTCCTGCAAAAGACCTATGGTATACGAGCTGTCAACACCTCTTATTTGCTCGACATAAGCTTTAGTAACAGGTCCGAAGTATGCAATAATTGCAAGAACTTCAAGAGCAGGTTGCGAAAGCTGTGGAGGTCTGCGTGTTTCAAGAGTTTTTCTTATTGTGTCTGCATATTCGGATGATGAACAAAGCTGCAATGTATTTTCTAACTTGATAAGCCTAATCCCTCTGCGGTTAAAGCTGTAATAATCACGCAAATTATCAGCCGCTTCTTCAATAGCGCTTTCTTCAACTTCAAGAACAAGAGCTAACCTTGGTATCTTAACCGGTTCTCCCGAAACAAAAAGGACTGCTTCAATTGTTTTTTGAATTTCAGTATTTTCCATATTTCTTTATAACCCTATATAGTTTATTAAACCAGTATACTATAAAAATCAGTAGTTTGTAATAAAATTATTTTTATTCGTCAAGTGTAAAATCTACAATTTCTGTTTCTCTGCCTGTGTTGGAGTATGATATCATAATATCTTCATCTTCACCTGTTAGTAAAACACTTCCGACTCTGCATAGCTCCAGTACGGCAACTAGTGTTGCAATAAGCTCAGTGCGGCTTTTACATCCATAAAAGAGTTTTTGAATTTTTGTTTCTCCACCACGTTTTAGTTTATCAATAACCTCGTTGATTTTTTCAGAAATCGGATAAACTTGTCTACCCGGATATGTTGGTTCTCTTTGATTGATACTGCTTAATTTAAGGTTTTCTTTACCAACCACTCTGTAGATTGCTTCAAGCAGTTCTTCACTTATATGAACATATTTGTACTCGGCATCCGGAGTGTAATACTCAGGCGGACCTGACATCATCAGTGCATCTCGTGAGTACATACCCGACAAAGTCATTGCAATTTCTTTGATTTGTAAGTATGTATCACCACGTTGCAATTGCTCAAGTGAAGTAATTAACTGCTCAAGCTCAGATACTTCTTCATCTCCCGACAATAGCATTTTTGTTTTTATGTAAGTTAAATGTGACGCCATTGCAACAAACTCACTTGCAACATCTAAATCCTGCTCCGTCATTTCATCAAGAAATGCAAGATATTGTTCCAAAATTGACGAAATACTAATATCTCTAATCTCTATTTTGTCCTTACTAAGAAGTTGAAGAATTAGAGTAAGCGGACCTTCAAAGTCGGTCATATCCGTCTTTTCTTTAACTATTCCCTCTAATTTAAAAACAGGAGCTTCCATTAAACCTTCCTAACTAAAGAAACTAATTATAGTGATTGCAATGTTTCCAATAAAATAAATAATTCTTGTTCTGATAGGTTCTAAAACCATACTAAACAGGTTAAACGGAAGAATAAAACCGGAAAGAATAATTCCGAGTAAAATCATCATTCCATAACGCTCATACTTCATCACTTTATTATAGTATTTATCCGGTAAAAAAGAGAACAACACTCTTGAACCATCAAGCGGTGGAATTGGTATCATGTTAAACACAGCTAAAGCAACATTTATAAACACCATATAATATAGCATTAAAGATATTATGTTATATGTATTCGCCGGTCTTAACAAAAAGAAAAACATAAAAATTAAAGCAAGCAACAGATTTGACATCGGTCCTGCTAATGCGGTAAAAGCCATATATCTTTTTGGATGCTCAAAGTTGCTTGTATTTACCGGTACCGGTTTTGCCCAACCAAAGCCTATCAGTAATATTGCTATTAATCCACCTATATCAATGTGCTTAATCGGATTTAATGTTAGTCTTCCCATACGTTTTGCTGTGTCGTCACCTAATATATAAGCAATATATCCGTGAGCAACTTCATGAACGGTAATGCAAATTAAAGCAGGTATAGCTAATATAGCAATATCTCTTAATCTATCCATACTAAACATATTTGTCAGCAAACCCATGTTATAATCTCCGAAATTAAAGTATCTCTGCTTGTTCCTTTTATTGCTGAAAATGGAATAACTTTCACATTATCAGGAAGCTCTAATGTATTGCGAATGAGTTTTGTATTTGGTTCAATCTCGCTTTTTTTTAGCTTATCTACCTTGTTTGCTACAACTATAAGCGGACAGTTTGTTTGTTTGAAATAATCTGCCATTGTTACATCATCATTTGTTGGTTTATGT
>JAITFS010000219.1 GCA_031281195.1 Oscillospiraceae bacterium | reverse complement strand
TCCATATGATTCAAAATGGAAACTATATATCAATACAACCTTGGAGGTGGATTAATGGTTTTAAGGGGTTATCTGGTTGAGTGGAATGAGGTTGTACCATGGAGTAATATGCATCAAGTTGAACAGGATTTAATTATAGGTCGTGTCTTAGTAGAAATATACAAAGACGAGTTCCTTTCAAAATGTCTTGCATTCAGGGGAGGAACGGCAATCCATCGATTATTCTTAACTCAGCAAGCAAGATATTCAGAAGATATTGATTTAGTTCAAATGGTTGCCGAACCTATAGGACCGACTCTTGATAAACTACGCGAAGTTTTATCATTTCTTGGAACACCGGTAACGCAAAGAAAAGCAAGTAACAACACAATGATTTATAAGATTCAATCAACATTTCCACCGGAAACACCATTAAAATTAAAAATTGAGATTAACTGCAAAGAACATTTTTCTGTACTGGGATATAAAAAATTACCGTATGAAATTGCGAACACATGGTTTTCCGGGAAATGTGAATTAGTTACGTTTGATTTTAATGAACTTTTGGGAACTAAGCTCAGAGCATTATATCAAAGGCGGAAAGGCAGAGATTTATTTGATTTGTTTCTTGCAACATCATCGCCGTTGTTACACCCTGATGTAGCGATAGAATGTTTTCGTCGTTATATAACTTTCTCTGATGGAAAAGCTCCATCAAAGGAAGTATATATCCGTAATCTTGAAGACAAAATGAAAGTCCCGCAATTTTTAAAAGACATGGATGGTATAATTCGTCCGGGAATCGAATATGATCCATCTAAAGCATTTGAAATTGTAAAAGAAGTGTTTCTTAAACAAATGACTGGATGTAAATATGGAAAATAAAAGTATAGTTTATATTGATATTAAGGTAAATAAAGAAGGTTGTAAGATTTATTCTTAACGAAACAAAAACAACAACAATTTCTCATACCGCTGTTTTCTTGTAAGGTTGAACCTGTTGTTTTATTATTAAAAACGTGTGCCGTGTTTTTCTCGCACCTCTGTAATCGTTGCAATTACAGGGGATGTATTACTTGCTTCCCCTATGAACAATATGAGAGGCGAACCCCTGACCTCTGCGTTGCGAACTGAGTGACCCCACCGTTGCCTACGGGGTAAGTTCGTTTAACACTTGCATTTTTCTTATATTTGATGTATTATATATATAATCAAAGCGGTAACCTTTATAGAACTTTGTGTACTTTTAGAGAAGGAATATCAGATATTTGAACAAAAGAACATGGATCATTGTCATAACACTTTCTGTTTTATATATAGCTTTGGGGATGACAGGTCTTGCAGGCATCGGCAGTCCTTTTGACGGTCTGATATTTCAGCTTGTCTCTATCAGCGTCCTTATTTATGCCTGTTCCCGGGTTTTTGCCGGAGCGGCAGTAAAGACAGAGAGTTGTTCCCCGTCTCGCCGCGATTATGACCGTATTGTGATTGGTATGCTTGGATTAGTCACAATGACTGTCAGTAAAATATACGAATTTTGTTATATTTATCTGCTCAGAGGTTATACATCAGATATAACCATTAGCACCTTCAGCCGAAACTGCGCCTTTTTGTTTTTTATTGCGGCTCTGATAAATATCAGAAATGAGACAAAGAACCACCCTTCGTCTCGACTGTCTAATGCTGTACTCCGCGGTAGTGACACGCTCATTATAAGTATTCTCTCCGTTATATCGGTTCTGTTTACATTGTATGCGGTCGTATCGGACAACATAACAATGTTGCTTTTTTCCTCATCGGCACTCCTTTTAATTGTTTTAGTGCTTGCCGTGATATTATTGCAAAAGGGGTGCAGACACATCAAAGCATTTGCGGCGTCAATCATCGCCTTGAGTTTATTGGAAGCTACAAACCGCCTGTTTATCTATTATCATGTTGACGGCAGCTTGCTCAATATGGTTTTGGCACTTTATCCGGTGGTCTATTTATTTATATGCTATTCACTGTTAGCAGTTAATTGCTTGGCAAATAATAAGGGAGCGGTGAATGAGAATGGGTGAGTTAGGCTTTCAATTTTTAAGTGTATTTATCGCAATAGTCATACCGCTCTTGTTTTTAACTTTGATGATTGAAAACAAAGCGGGGAAAACAGTCATCTTATACTGTTGCTGGGGCGTGTTTGCAGGAGCCCTTGCCTATAATCTTAATATGTATTTTAGCAGCAGTACGGGGCAGTGGCGAATGATTCAGACCGTTTCACCGTTGATCGAGGAGTTATCCAAAGGACTTCCACTCTTGCTGTTTTTAAATCGTAAGAAATATCCAAGAATACCCAAGCTGATAATATATTGTGCTTTTGCCAGCGGAATCGGTTTTTCAATACAGGAGTCTTTGTTCCATTTTTCATTATCCTCACAGGAGCTAACGGATGTATGGATGCTGGCGGTAAGGACACTGACAACATCACTGATGCACGCTATGACAACCGCTGCGTTTGGCATCGGACTCTTTATATCGCAAAAACGCCGTAACATTATGATTCCTTTGATATTCGGACTTTTCGCATTATGTGCGACATTACACGCACTGTATAATCTGTTTTTACAAGCTGATTTTGTATTCGTTGCCGCATTTATGCCTCTTGTAATGTTTGTTACAGGACGGTTATTTATGATTTGCGCAGATGATATGGAGTGAGCGCAGAACTTTTCTTTTGTAGCTTTAGAACGTTTAAATAACACGAATAGGAGAATAATAATGAAAAAAATCAAAAACTTCAAACTGACACGTCAACATTGGGAGGGTGCGGTTGCAATGCTGTTGATATGTACCATAATTATTTCAGCAGTTTCATTCGCAATGTTCGGACCTCAGTTCGGCACAATATTTGATGATTATGAAGAAGCAGAGGAGCAATTTATAGCTATCTCACCTGCAAGTATTGATGCTACCTCAGACTATGCAGGGCAAGCCTTTACCCTATCGGGATTGCCTGAAAATGAGCTGCGCTCGATAAAACCCGAGCATATTTTCCTGGGAGGCTTTTTTGAAGCGTTGGAGGCTACAAGCCTTCAAATCAATGGTAAGGATCTTATCGTTAATGTCGCTCCGGCACCACCCCGCGACCCGTCTGATTTGCTTGAGCAACCGGTGTCAGCAGATGGCGTTGATAGGTTGCCTGTCATAGGCGATCCTGCACCGGAAATACTTGGGCGCAGAGCTATAGACGGCTTTATTGCCGTATCGCCCGAGCCGTTCAGAGATCGCAGCTATTTCTATATGGGTGTTGTGGATGTTATCTTCCCCACGCTTGTTTCACAAACAGAATCTATTGGATTCGATTTTGACTTTAATGTTTCGCAAAATGTAGTTTTAGACCTTGAAAATGATACCTTCGTCAGAACGATAACGGCAGAAGATATATTTGTAGGCGGGTTTAAAAGCTACAATCTGACAAACTTTGAAAATGATGGCAACAGAATAACATTCACCTTAGATGCAGTAACTACAGCGGATAATGCCTATGCATTCTTTTCCATAATAGGCGATTTGCTCACAAAGGAATATGGCGTATCATGTTCTATTTCACTGGGGCGTGTACCCATGCCGCATCAGGTAAGTCGTCTCAGCGTGATGAACCGCGATACGCAAACTCTTGACATTTTTATAGAATATGACACCTTTACGCAAAATATAAGCGCGGATATGCTGACCTTAACCGGAGTTATGGAAGCATTTCAGATTTCGGAGCTTATACGCGTGGATGATAATAATATAAGCCTGGTTTTATCCGGAAGAGCGGCGGCGGGAATAGGCACCGTGCGTTTCGGCTCTGCGGCGGTAGAGTCCGGACGGCTGGGGCGCGTGGCAGAAATAACAGTAACTCCGCCTATAATCGATGTCAACCACTATCCCACCTCCGAAAACCCCTCCTTTAACATAATATTTGACGGAATCGGCTATCTTGAAGAAGGGGATGTTTACATTGAGTTTGGTGGTGTGCTTAGCGGACTTTCGATCAATGAAATGATTTGGGGATCTGTTTCACTTATTTTCAGCACAACAGGAACCGTCGAGCAGGGAGAGGCTGTAATCCACGTCAGAGGACTCTATGATGCAAGCTCATCCTTTACATTTATACCAATCGAGATTGAAGACGAGGATATGGATGAAGAGGAGGATGCAGGTGAAGACGACCCCGATGCTGACTCTGAGACTGATCCTGACCCGGACGCAGACACCGACACAGACCCCGACGCAGACCCCGATACAGACAACGACGATGACGCAAACTCTCTTTCAAGCACCGGCACATCCGGTATCGCAGCGGTAAGCTTGGTTTCAGGCGGACTCACAAGCGGGCAAGACTCCGACTTCGAGGTCGGGCATACCTTCGGAGCTGAAGATGGTGTTCAAGTCGAACAGCTTTCAGCGGCTGTCGTTACAACAGCGACCAAAATCGCCGCGTTCGCCTTTAACGCATTTTGGACATCTGAAAGTGGCAATACTACACGGGAGTGGATTAATAATGCCTACGGAATTGGAATGGCACCTACTGTCGAGCAGATGCTCAGAGATTTGGCGATTAGGCTAAACGAGCTGGAAAACTTGATTAATGAAAATCATCAGGCAGTATTAGCACGGTTTGACAAGCTCGATTACAGCGGCAAAAAACTGGAATCGGTCACAGAGTATGAGCGAATGAGAAACTATTCCAGACAATACAGAAATGATATAGCCGGCGGCGGTTCAGAGGAATGGCGAAAAGCCAACCTGCTCTATAATCCGAATTTTGCATCCGGTACATCGACATTTCTTTCAGATATCAGGGTAGTTTTAAACGCGCTCGACCCTAAGCATAAAAGCGCGTATGATAAGACGCCCAATTCGCTGATTCACAGTTTTGTGCAGATGCTCACAAGCAGCGGCGTGCCGTTTGAGCATAATGTTGCAACAGCTCTGTATGAGTATGTCGCACAGTGGCAGATGGAGCTTGACGAAGCGTTTGCGGTCATTATGCACATGTCCGACTATACATTCGATAACGGAAGCGAGGAGCTGTATAAAACGATGTACCTTCAAACAGAACCGCTGGTCAGAAGATACCAAGAGGTGCTGGAAAACATTGATGAGTACTTCGGTAAAACCACTTATTACAGAGCATATAAATGGAATACCACCCAATATCGCAATATCAGCTCGGGTCGTGTATTTAATGACCGGACACACGGCAAATTTGAGATGACCATAGCCTCCACCGGCCAAAGATTTTACTTATGCGACCCGAAGAACAACATAGATTATTTCGCTGATAACACAACTATCTATGATGATTATGGAAATATTACTTATGATCAGTATGGAAATTGGAAATTTAAACAACTCGATAATATAAAAGCACAGGATGCCAGCAACAGGCATGGAAAAAGCATTATCGGTTTTGAGAGGACGACAAAAAGTTATTGGTTTTATCCCAGTGAACCGAGGGTTGCCTATAAGGATGCTTTTTCCGCCAAGGTTTTGAAATACAGTGTAGGACGTAATGATGATAAGAACACGGAATTTGATTTGACAAAAAAATTCAAGCAAAATATACAGAAATTTAAAAATCCGGGCGAAAGCTTAAACGACTTTTTCACAAGATATCTCATCATGCAGCACACAGAAAACGCAAAAAGTGTCTGGGAGATGTCCGAGCTAGATTATCTGTATTACGGTCGCGGATCGTTAAAGAGTAAGACGTTTTCCAATAATAAGTACTACCGAATGTTCTTCTACGATAAATCCCTTAATGTTACAACCATCAACAGCGATTCTGTAACAGATATGAATAAGAATTATTTTGCGTCGTTATTAATAAAGGTAGACGCTTTCAATGAAGTAGATTATTCTGACTGGTATTATGAGACATACGGATGGTATTATGAGACATACGGGTAATTGATTCAATTGGGGCTGTTGCAAAACAGCCCCAACTTTGTGACGATTTATTCTCGTAACTTCTAATCTGAGTGTTCCGCACCTTCGCTATGATCGTCGTCGTCTTCATCGTCGAGGTCTATATCAACCTCGTCGATTTCAAGCTCGATGTCTTTACCGCAAGCGTGGCATTTTACCTTTTCTGCTTCTATGTCTTTTTCGTCGAGTTCAATCTCGGCGTTACACTCAGGGCAGTTGACATCTATTGAAAAATCGGTGGTGTGTTTACCGCACATTTCGCAAGCGAAGTAACCATCATCGTCGTCTTCATCGCCCCAATCGTCATCATCCCAATCATCATCGTCAAAACCCCAGTCCTCATCATCCCAGTCTTCGTCATCGAGTTCTTCGAGAAACTCTTCAACATCGGCTAAATCATCACAAAGAGCATCAAGCTCTTCACCAATATCGAGAGCGTTTTCGTTGATTTCTTCGATTTCGGCTGCAATATCGTTTAGTGTGTCGATGATGGCAAGAAGTAGTTTTCCATTTTCTGTGGTGTTGGTGTCCATACCCTCAGCTAAACCTTTTAAGTATGCAACTTTTTCTCCAATTGTCATTTTTGTGTACCTCCGTTTATTTTATCCTTTTGTTCTTTCCATATATTCACCGGACCTTGTGTCAATACGGATTTTTTCACCTTCGCTTATGAATAGAGGAACCTTAACCTCAGCTCCTGTTTCCACTGTTGCCGGTTTTAATACATTTGTGGCTGTGTCACCCTTGTGACCGGGGTCTGTTGCGCTGACTACTAAATCAACAAAGTTTGGCGGGTCAACATTAAAAACCTTACCCTTATAAGACTGTACATTACACATCGTATTTTCTTTTACAAACTTAAAGCTGTCACTGAGTATACTACGATTTACAGGCACTAGATCATAAGTTTCTTGATCCATAAAGTAATACAAATCGCCATCATTGTAGCTGTACTCCATGTCACGGCGTTCAACAAATGCACTTTCAAACTTATCCGACGGGTTAAAAGAAGTCTCGATAACTGCTCCTGTTATGACATTTTTTACTTTTGCTCGCACAAATGCAGCACCTTTTCCGGGTTTTACATGCTGAAACTCCAGCACTTGCATGACTTTTCCATCCCATTCAAAGGTAACACCATTTCTAAAATCACCAGCAGATACCATAAACTTAACCTCCATTTTTCACTTTTTGTATTGTAATATATTTGGTTAATTATTGCAAGGAAAGAAATTAGGGAATAGGGAATAGAGAGTAGGATTGTTGTAGGGGCGGATGGCAATCCGTGCGACGGGGAGCAATCCGCCCGTATATAAGCAGAATGAAATTTTTATTAGAACAAAAAACTAAAAATTAATAATTATCATTTCCTTTGGTAATTTAGTGATGTTTTCGCAGCCGTTGTCTGTTATGAATAAAATATCCTCTATTCTTACGCCATATTTTCCCGGAATATAAATGCCCGGCTCGGCAGAAATTACAGCACCTGCTGGAAGTATATCTTTTGATAATGGCGAAGCACTTAATGACTCATGCACCTCCATACCGATGGAGTGACCAAAACCATGACCGAAAAACTCACCATAACCGGCATCTTCTATAACATTTCGTGCAGCAGCATCAACATTAACACCACTAACACCACCACAAACTGCGGCAATACCGGCTTCTTGAGCTTTTAGCACTGTGTTGTAGATGTTTACCATTTCTTCACTTGGTCTGCCAATACAAAGTGTTCTTGTAGTATCGCTGCACCAACCATTAAGTCGCACGCCAAAGTCGATTGTAAGAAAACCTTTTGTGATTTTATCGTTTGATGGTACTCCATGCGGACGGCTGGAGTTTGCACCCGATACAACTATTGGGTCAAAAGCTCTGTCGTCTGCACCATTTTTCAGTGAGCGGTAAATAATCTCGGCAGCGAGATCTTTTTCTGTTAAATCTGTGCTGATAAGCGGCAATATTTCATCAAAAACCTTTTCGGCAAGTCTTTGTGCTTTTATCATATTATCTACATCAACACGTGACTTTATATTTCGCAATGACGCAATAAGCTTTTGTGCATCAACAAATTCAACATCAGGAAAACGTTTGCAAAGCTCAGAGTATACAGAAAATGTAACCTTATCAGCTTCAAATCCTATGGCTTTTACATTTGCTTCCTTTATAACTCTATCGAGTGTGTCGTAAAACTTTTCATTTTTTTCAACAAGGACAACATTGGCATCTGTGATTGTGTTTTTTGCGGCTTCGTAATAACGTGAGTCAACAATTGACCATGCGTTATTTTCAGTTACAAGCACAAAACCAGCACTTGAGTTAAAACCTGTAGCATAACTACGATTTATCATGTCGTAAATTAGCATTGCATCGCAATTGTATTCGGGTAATGATTGTTTGATTTTTTGAATGTTGTTCATGGGTACAGTACCTCCGATTTAAGTGATGGTTAAATTGCAGCAATATTTACGATGTTTTTTCACTTAATAGGCGAAAAGGAACTTCGATATAATATCGTAGACGTAAAAATATATTTGTAAAGCTTTTTGGTTTTATGAGAATGGCAACTACCTTAGCGCGATTTGCAGCGAGTACATCAGTGAAAACCTGGTCGCCGATTAGAGCGGATTGTGATGGTTTATTATTTGAGATTTCCATCGCTTTTATTAGACTTCGTGCGGAGGGTTTGCAAGCTCGCATAATATACTCTACGTTTAGAGCTTTTGCAAAGTTTTCAACTCTGGTTGTACGTGTGGTATTTGATATCATAAAAGGAATAATACCACTTGATTTTATCATCTCAAACCATTCGAGTATTTCGACAGTTGGTGCGTGTTCATCATACGCCGCAATGGTATTGTCCAAATCAATCATAAGAAAACTGATATCAAGCCCCTTGATAAACTCGGGGCTTATATCAGTCAGATTATTAAACTTATAATTTGAAATTATGGAAAAACTCATTAATATGTATCTCTAATAACCTTTATACAGTGGGAATCTGTCGCATAGTTTGCCGACTTCATCACGGATATAGTCTGCTTTTGCATCAAGGTCAGTTGCGGTGAGATAAATAAGCTCGGCAAGTTTTTCCATTTCGACTTCGCGGAAACCACGAGTTGTGACAGCAGGTGTACCAATACGTAAACCGCTGGAGATTGATGCAGGCTGCGGGTCGTTTGGTATCATGTTTTTGTTTGTAGCAATATGTACAAAGTCAAGATTTTTCTCCATTGCTAAGCCGGTAATGCCAAACTTGCGTAAATCTACCAGCATTAAGTGAGTGTCTGTTCCACCGGAAACCAAGTCAAAACCTTTATCCATAAGTGCTGATGCAAGTGCGTTTGCATTGTCACGGGTTTGTCTTTGGTAAACCTTAAACTCAGGCTCGAGTGCTTCGCCAAATGCGATAGCTTTTGCTGCAATGATATGCATAAGCGGACCGCCTTGAGTGCCCGGGAATACAGCAGAGTTTACTTTTTTGGCTAGCTCTGAATTGTTTGTTAAAATTATTCCACCACGTGTACCACGGAGGGTTTTATGCGTAGTGCTTGTGACCAAATCAGCGTAAGGCATCGGGTCAGGATGCTCACCTGTAGCAACCAAACCGCAGATATGTGCCATGTCCACCATGAGTGAAGCTCCGACTTCTTTTGCAATATCAGAAAACTTCTTAAAGTCAATTGTTCTTGGATATGCAGAGCCACCTGCGATTATCATTTTTGGCTTACACTCTTTTGCGATTTTTAAAACATTATCATAATCAATAACTTGTGTGTCTTCGGTTACGCCATACGCAACAACATTGTAGTATTTTCCGGAAAAATTCGCAGGGTGTCCGTGCGTTAAATGCCCACCGTGACCTAAGTCCATACCGAGAATAGTATCACCCGGTTTTGTGAGCACCATAAATGCAGCATAGTTTGCGGATGCTCCTGAATGCGGTTGAACATTAACAAACTCTGCACCAAATAGCTTTTTTGCTCTTTCAATAGCGGCAATTTCGACAGCATCAACTTCTTCACAACCACCATAATAACGCTTTCCGGGATAACCTTCGGCGTATTTGTTTGTGAGTATTGAACCTGCAGCGAGTAAAATCGCTTGACTGACAATATTTTCAGATGCAATCAACTCAATATGTTTGCTCTGACGGTCAAACTCTCGCTCAATTGCTGCTCCAACCTCGTGGTCGTGTTTTGTAATATAAGACATCATTTCCCTTATCATATAAAACCTCCAAAAAAATATTTGTGTCTATTATATAAAATATAGATGATAACTGCAAACAAAAATGTTAAAATATAAATATGATTAATATTTTACAAATTATCAAAACACTTGAAGAAACTTATCCGAACCCTATTTGTGCCCTTACGTATAAAAAAGATTACGAGCTGTTATTTGCGGCACGTCTGTCTGCTCAATGCACAGATGCTCGGGTAAATCTAGTAACACCGGTGCTATTTAAGCGTTATCAAACGCTTGAAGAAATCGCATCAGCAGATATTTCAGAGCTTGAAGACATCATTCATTCTTGCGGTTTCTACAAAACAAAAGCAAGAGATATTGTCATGGCATCAGCAATGCTTGTTGGTGAATTTGATGGAAAAGTCCCGGACACAATGGAGAAACTTCTCAGAATACCCGGCGTTGGGCGAAAAACTGCAAATCTTATGCTTGGTGATTTGTTTGGAAAACCTTCGATAGTAGTTGACACTCATTGTATAAGAATAACAAATCGTATCGGTCTCGTAAAAACCAAAGACCCGGTTAAAATCGAGACAGAGTTGCGAGCAATAATTCCACCTGATAAGTCAACAGCTTTTTGCCATCGCCTTGTATTACATGGTAGAGTTGTTTGCACTGCACGAAATCCAAAATGCAACAAATGCACAATATTTGCTTATTGCGAAAGAAATATGGTATAGTAGGGAATAGAGAACAGAACTCTTATGCCCTCTTTAGTAAAAAGAGGTTAAAGTCAACAAAGTTGACTTAGGGTGATTTGTTATGAGAACTTAGAAAAGAGAATAAAAAAATGCTTTTTAACAAAAAAATAGAACCGAGTTGCTCATATTGTGTGTTTGGCGTAAACATCGGACAAAACGAAATAGCATGCAAAAAGCGTGGAATCATGTCTGTTGAAGGAGACTGCAATGCATTTGCCTACGAGCCAACAAAACGTGAACCGGAGTTTGCAGGAAATCTAAATACTAAAAGTTTATCTAAAGAGGACTTTATTATCTAAGTTTTTTCTATGAAACCAACTTTTTTATACACCTTACGAAGCGTCTTGTTTGCAACATAAGACGCTTTTTCAGCACCGTTTTTGAAAATATTTTCAAGATATGCTTTATCGGCTAGAAGCTTTGTTGCCTCCTCACGAATGGGTTGAAGTAACTCTACAACAGCTTCACCAACACGTAGCTTAAAATCACCATAACCTTTTCCATCAAACTCTTTTTCGATTTCCTCAAAACCTTTTCCCGTACAAACTGAATAAATCTGCATCAGATTAGAAATACCCGGTTTATTATCGACATCATAACGAACACATGTTTCACTATCTGTAACTGCACGTTTAAACAAACGTTTTATATCTTCGGGTTTATCCATCATTAAAATGCAACCACCATCGTTTATCTCGGACTTTGACATCTTGTTTGTTGGTGCTTGTAAATCCATTATTCTTGCTCCAACTGTTGGTATATATGGCTCAGGTAACTTAAAAACATCTCCATATATCCCGTTAAATCGAACAGCTATATCACGGGTCAGTTCAATATGTTGCTTTTGGTCTGCTCCGACAGGTACTAAATCTGCTTGGTAGAGTAAAATATCCGCTGCTTGTAACGCCGGATATGTAAAAAGTCCTGCGTTTATGTTGTTTACATTTTTGCCGGATTTATCTTTAAATTGAGTCATACGGCTTAGCTCGCCAAACATTGTGTAGCAGTTGAGCACCCACGCAAGCTGTGCATGAGCAGGGACATGGCTTTGTATAAAAAGTGTATTCTTCTCTGGGTCAAGACCGCAGGCAATGTATTGTGCAAGCTGTTCAAACGGCGTTTTTCGTAAAACAGATGCTTCTTGCCTTGATGTTATTGCGTGCATATCAACAATCATATAATAACAATCATACTCATCACTTAGCTTGACCCAGTTTTTTATTGCTCCTAAATAAGAGCCAAGTGTCAAAGCACCGCTTGGCTGTATTCCTGATAGTATGACTTTTTTATCACTCATAATACTTCCTCCGCTAATTTTCTAAATGCTGATAGAGAGCGTTCAATTTGTGTTTTTGAAACACAGTATGCAATCCGTGCATACCCGGGGCAACCAAATGCAGAGCCGGGTACAATTAAAATATTATGTTTTTTTGCTGCTGCAACAAAATCTTTGTCGTCTTTGGGCGTTTTTACCCATAGATAAAACGCACCCTGTGGATAAACAACATCAAATCCATAACTTTTTAAAGCCCCATATAAAAGCATCCGGTTTATATCATAAGCGGCAATATCAGTTTGTTCATCTAAACATATTGCAACAACTCTTTGAATCAGAGCAGGTGCATTTACAAACCCGAGTATTCTGGTAGCAATCTCCGCTGCACTAAATATAAGCTCATATTCGTCAATTTCGCTTGGAATTATAATGTAACCAATACGTTGCCCCGGTAAAGATAGTGATTTTGACCATGAGTAACAGATAATTGTATTTTTGTAATATTTTGTTAAAAACGGTACAGAAACATCATCATAAACTAACTCACGATATGGTTCATCGGAGATTAAATATATTGGTTCACCGTATTCTTTGGACTTTTCTTCGAGAACGGTTGCTACTTTTTTGATTGAATCTTCATTGTAAACAACCCCTGTTGGATTGTTTGGTGAGTTTAATATTATTGCTTTAGTTTTTGATGTAATCGCATCGTTAATAGCTTGTTCATCAGGCTGGAATGTGTTTTTACAAGCCGGTACAATCACGAGGTTTCCGTCAAAATTACTGACATAATTTCTATATTCAACAAAAAACGGTGAAACTACGATAACCTCATCACCCGGGTTTAGCAGAGTTTTTAATACAACATTTAACCCGCCTGCAGCACCTGCTGACATTATAATGTTTTTCAGAGTAAAATCCGTGCCGAATCTTTCATTTAATGAATCTGCAAGTAGCTCACGCACATGTGGATATCCTGCATTACTCATATACCCATGCAGTGCTACAGAGTCTTCTGCATTAACTATATTTATAATTGACTCATTTACAGAAGCAGGCGAGGGAATACTGGGATTCCCAAGACTAAAATCATATACATTCTCACGCCCATAAGTTGCCGCTAGTCTGTTGCCTTCCTCAAACATTGCGCGAATAACGCTGTTGCTTTCCGTAAGTTTAATCATCTTCTCCGATATCATATTGTTGCTCACCCCCTATATACTATACCACAAAATGTGTTATAATGCTATTATGAGCATTAAAGAGACATTAAAATATATTCATAGCGTTAAGTGGCAGGGGAGCAAACCCGGTCTTGAACGTACTGATGAGCTGCTCGCAAAACTTGGAAATCCCGAGAAGAAGCTCAAGTTTGTTCATGTTGCAGGTACTAATGGGAAAGGTTCAACATCTGCTTGTATTGCAGCGGTTTTGCAACAAGCAGGATATGTAACCGGACTTTATACTTCACCGTATATATTAAGCTTTAATGAACGAATGCAAGTTAATGGTGAAAACATCACTGATGATGAGCTTCAACAAATGGTAGAAAAAATACGTCCGTTTGCTGATGCGATGACCGACTTACCTACAGAGTTTGAGATGATAACGGCACTGGCAATGATGTATTTTTTGCATAAAAAGTGTGACATAGTGGTGCTTGAGGTTGGATTGGGCGGAAGGCTTGACTCAACAAATGTTATTGAAACTCCGGAGCTTGCGGTTATAACATCAATTGGATTTGATCATATAAAAGAGCTTGGAGATACACTAAAAAAGATAGCTTTTGAAAAAGCAGGGATAATAAAAAAAGGCTCTGATGTGCTGATTTATGATAACGAAGATGAGTTTATAGGGAATGAAATTACTGAGGTTTTTGAGAAGATAGCAAAAAGTCGTAAGGCTAATCTAAAAAAAGTAGATTTCTCACGAATTTCAAAACAAAGGTTTTCACTTGATGGTGTAAAGTTTAATCTTACACCTTATGGACGAATATTTGTACCGCTTGCCGGAACATATCAACCGTATAACGTAACAATGGCAATAACAGCACTGGAAATACTACGTAATAAAGGTTATAAGATTTCTGACGACGATATAAAAAGCGGAATATCCAAAGTAAAGTGGATGGGTAGATTTGAAATTGTAAGTAAAAAACCAATAATAATTTTAGACGGTGCTCACAATGAGCAAGGAATAAAAGCAACAGTAGAGAGTTTAAAGTCTCATTTTGGAAAAAAGAAAATTATCTATATTGTGGGGGTTATGGCTGATAAAAATGTTAAAAAAATGATGAGATATCTTTTGCCAAACTCAGAGGCATTTTTCACGGTTAAACCAAATAACCCCAGAGCTATGGATGCCAAAATGCTTAAAGCACAGATAAACCTTGCAAATCATGATGCTTTGATTATTGAGTTTACACGTGCAGATATGATTGCTTGTGATTCAGTTGCAGAAGCTATTTCTATGGCAAAAGAAAGAGCAGGCGATGATGGAATTATCTGTGTGTTAGGTTCATTGTATTTATTAGCAGAGGTTAAGGAATGTTTAGCTTAAAACAAAAGTTTAATATTATATTGTCAAAAGGTGTAATTATAGTATTATTACTGACATTATTAATGCCTTTCTTTCTGGCATTTAATACAACTGAGCAAGCTTTATCTATAGAAAGGCAAAGTAGCAATCCACAAAGAAACCAAAATCAGACAACAAATACTCAACTTTCTACAGGTCAGGAAAACATCGTAAAGCGTGCAAGACAAGTCTTTGAGTTTGAGTGGACACCTTTAAGAGATATAAGAATGTTAGATAATATGGGTACTTACAGAGCAGGTATAACTATCAGAGGTATACCTTATGGTTTTCCAAATGAAAGTAATTATGTGCCGTTTAACACTTCACTTGCTGATTTTTTGCGTGAAAGCAGAAACATAAATAGTAATTTATACACAACACAAGCTTTTAGGATACAAGACAGAAACCGTGAGTTAGACGGACTTCGTGAATTGTATCCTGAGCTTGATAATAACGGTTTGATTGAGTTGATTTTGTCTTTTGATGAAACCTCTGAATATAGTATTTATGTGTCGAGTTCACCGTTTTTTTCATTGGATTGTAGTGCTTTTGTTTCATGGGCATGGGGTTTGGAAAGACGCTTAATGACAAGTGCACTTTCAACTGTTGCAGATGATATGGGTAATAGTATTCAAAATTTGCAAGTAGGAGATGCGTTAAATAAAGCAAGTGATCATGTTCTTTTGATAACAGATGTAAAACGAAATACCAGAGGTAATGTAACAGCAGTTGAGGTAATGGAGCAGTATTTCAGAGGTACATTGCGTAGAACCTATGGTGATGATAGTGAATTTACACTACATGATTTTAATAGCAGGTACATTGATAGGGGATTTACTATCTTACGATATACTAATCGTGATGATGTGGTTTATGTTCATGACTGTGTTGTTCCAATAGATAATGATTTTTGCAGAAATTGTTTTAGTCCACAAACAATTTATATGTTAGCCAGAGTTCTTAGAGTAAATCCCGATTCTGAAATTCAATATTTAATATATCGCTCTTATTTATTGCTCAGTAGGTGAGTGAGTTACATCCTGCACAGGTGTAGCCGGTTGTGTAGCATAATAAGATGCATTTAATTGCTCGCGTTTTTTTCGTTGTTTACGAAGCTGCGATTTTGTGATAAGTAACGCAATTATTGCTATGATTCCGAGTAAAATTAGTACAGGGATAGCAATTATAATTCCTGCAAACAAAGTGGTAAAGAAGTTACCAACACCACGTAATGTATTCATAAAACCGTCACCAACTTTTTCCCAATAACCACGGTCGATTGGTGGAGGCGGCTCTGTGTATTCAAGGACTTCCACAATACTAAGTGTTAGATAACTGTAATCAACCTGGCGCTGCCAGTTGTTTAGCATTGTTTGATTCCATTCGATTTGATAACGTACATTCGATATACGCTCTTCAATAGAAATAAGATCTGAAATACGCTCTGATTTGCTAAGCATATCGAGCAAACGTTCTTCTTGTATTAAAAGTGAATTAACTCTGGCTTCTGTATCAAGAAATTGTGATGTAACATTGGTTGCATTTCTATTAGAGTTTGTCACATTTCCAAGTGTGCCAAGACTTGACTCCATTGTGTCAAGCTTATCTACCGGCACACGGATTGTGTAGCTGGCATTACGTCGCTCAAACCAACCATATTGTTGTGATTCAAGGTTTATACCTCTCACGTTTGAGTTTTCGATAAATGCACCGTTAGCTGCAATCAAAGAGGTGATTTTGCTGATGGTATCATCAAATTCACGGGTTTCAATTTCTGCCCAAACTGAGTAGATAATTTTTTCTGCAAGACCATCAGAAGATTGACTGGTTAATACTGTTGATGACCCTTCATCGGCAGCTCCACCGGCATTAGCAACTCTCCTGCTATTAGCCTCAGGGATTATATCTCCATGAAAACCAATAGCCATATCTGCCGGTGGCATTGCATCAGGTAAACTCATAGGAGCATCTACATCATCCCAACGACCGACATTGTCTAGAGAATCAATCATTCCAAAACCGGTATATGTTTCCGGTTCATAGTTGTCTCCGGCACTGGCGCAAGCAGAAGCGATTACAAGAATAAAAACTATGCTGATGATTATTGATACTTTCTTTTTCATTTCATTAACCCACTTTCTGTAAAAATTATGATACATATAAGACGGCAAACAAAAAAATATGTTCCAAATTTTGTTAATTAATTATTAATTTCTCATACAAGTCCGGGCGGCGTGTTTTTGTCCTTAGTAGTGATTGTTCTTTTTTCCATTTTTCAATATTTTCATGATGACCTGAGAGTAAAATCTCAGGAACAGATTTATCCATCCATGTTTCAGGTCTGGTATACTGCGGATACTCAAGCGCGCCTGCCCAGTGGCTTTCATCAGTTAGGCACTCTTCATCAGGAAGAACACCCGGTACTAAACGGCAGACAGCGTCTGCTACAACCATTGCAGGGATTTCACCTCCGGTCAGTACATAATCACCAATTGAGATTTCTTCGTCAACACAGGTTTCTATAAAACGTTCGTCAACTCCTTCATATCTACCGCAAACTAATATTAATCTGTCATAAATTGATTGCAGTCGTTTGGCATCATTTTGTGTAAAAACCTTCCCGGAGGGAGTGAGGTAAATAGTGTGTATGCTTTTTCCTGCTTCATCGCAAATATGTTTCCAGCAGTTATAAAGCGGTTCGGCAAGCATTATACATCCGCGTCCACCACCATAAGGATAATCGTCAACTTGACGTTGTTTATTGGTTGTAAAATCACGAATCTGGTGGCATACAACTTTAATAAAACCACGCTCTTGTCCACGACCTAAAATACTTTCACATAACATATCCCCAACAACATCAGGGAATAATGTCATAATATCAATAATCATTATTATAATCCCTCAATAAGATTAAACTTTATATAACCATCGGATATGTTTGTCTCAATTATAAACTCAGAGACTGCCGGTATTAACCGTTCTTTTTTACCTTTTATTACATACACATTATGTGCAGGTAATGTTAAGACCTCAGAAATAAAACCAAGCTCTTTATTGGTTTTAGCATCCAATGCTTTTAGACCAATAAGGTCACATATCAGATATGA
>JAITFS010000156.1 GCA_031281195.1 Oscillospiraceae bacterium | reverse complement strand
CCTAGCCACACAACTACGCCAAACAGCACAAGCAGTCGAAGATCTCGACAACGAAATAGCTTCAAGAATTGGTATTCAATAAGCAATACCATGCGCATAACAAGCACAAAAGTCCGTGTATTTAGTTAATGTCCGCATAGTTGCAGGAATCTTAAAGTCACGGGCTTTAGTTATCGGTGAATGTATGAAAAAGATTGTATTTATAACTATATTAACTATAAGTATATTATCAGGCACTTTCATAGCCGATGCTGTTGATTTGCCAATTGACATTGATTTTATCGGTCAAGATACAGGCTCTAGAGAAGCTCACACAGAGAATGTCAATGTCGATATATTGACACCAACCGCAAGAGAAATGACCCAAGCTATTAATGATTACAATAGCCAAACTAGAGAGATACTAGTGTCTAAGTTATTTGTAGATAATATCTGCGATGAAATATTGAACAACCACGAGCAAATCATAAAGTCTGCTACGAGTTCAGCACTATTTGCAGAACCAGTAGACTATTATGGTATACGAATGGCATATGAGAGCAGTTCTATTTCAATTTGGGTTATTATCGCTTTATTTGGTGTTAGTGTCATAATTGGTTTTGTTCTTGCACATACTTTAATGCAACGACGAAGGGATATAGAGCAAGATGTTTATCAATATCACAATTGAAATTAGCGGAGAAAGGCTAGATATTCGCATCGATTCAGAGCAGATAATCGGACAAACTCTATGTGTGCTCCGTGAAAGAAACATATTACCAAGCGATTTTGCGACACCCAATTATTTTCACTCACGTTTGAATCAAAGACCGGTTAGTGCATATATGACATTTGCAGAAGAGAACATATTTGATGGTGACATATTATCAATGATACACCCATAGACAGGTTAACGGTGCCATCAGGAGTTAGGTTAAATGAACAAGAATAAGAATGAATAACAGATTGGGAGCAAATCTTATGTTTAATCAAATCCGTATTAATTATCCAATTGTTGAACAAATGACCGCAAAAGTTCATGCGGAGCTACAAGATTATTTAGATTCGTTTGTCTCAGAATACAACAATATATTAACAGATAGTGAAGAATTTGATGGAGCAACACAAGCTGATTTCCGTGAAGCAATGGAACAAGAATATGAAAAAACCGTCATAACGATAAGGACTGTGCAAAAACTAGCCCGCTTTATAGCAATTTCCAGCGAACGTGTAGAGGAAATAGATGCACAACTAGCTCGAAATTTTCAAACAATGGGACAACGTCCACCAAGAGGAAGATAATATGCCAACTGGATTTCGTGGCGAAGATACAAAAGAGTATTTACAGACCGTTTCCGATGCACTGGAGAGAGCACGGACTATACACAACAATAATCCGTTTGTCAGACTATCATCCCATGTGCTCACTCCTCCAGTGATGCCAAGAGTTCAAAACCGTAAGCCAACTCATCCGCCCGAAACAGCGTCAAGTGGTGCATTTCAAAAAGGTACTGGGAGTTCACGCAATATTGTGGCTTGGGACGGTATGCCATACCCTATTGCTTTACGTATTGAGAAAAAAACAGAAGATATTGGGTTCGGATTATACAACAAAATTAATCAACTTCTCGCATTATGTCAAGCACATTATCAAATTCCACAGACCACTATGCGAGTAATAAGATTATTGTGTGTAATACAACAATCTCTAAACCAATTTCGTGAGCCGACTGACACTATGATTTTAAGTCTTCAAGGTTTTTCGAATGATTTAGGTGATTACATGGTTTGGAACTTAGATGATGCTGAAGATGTTCGTATAGACTGTGTGAGGGATATGGAACTTCAAGTTGACTTTATGCAAGATTCTGAACGAACATATCAGAATATGAAAATAGAGTTACTTCGTCTGGCACAAGAGGAAGATAGAATTGCTCTAACTGCAACAATGCAAGTTAGACGTGTTAGTGATACAGATGGATCATTTATAGGATGGGTTTTGGTTGCCGACCATGTTACTAGGAGGTTAGCGGCAGATCGGACGGTGGCATACCGCAATCAAGCAGCTGCTGCAGAGCAACAAGCAAACAGCATCCGCAATGCTATAACTGAACTCAATTTTGCAATCAACACATCTAATGCCTTATTTAGCAGGTTTGAAGCAACAGTTGCTAATTCTGACTGTGATCATGCAGGCTGTCAACGTAGTGCAGGAGATTTGGCGAATGCTTATAGAGCATGGATGTCAAGCATTAGAGATAGTTTCAGTGTTTACATTCCACCCAGCAACAACCCACGGCAATTAGAGTTTGTATTACACAACTTTAACCCAAGGTCAGGCAATTTGGATTTAAAAATGCTTCTGAGTGCAGAGAATATTGACTGGGTGGCACTGCGGGAGTATAGTTGGTCTGAACTTGAGAATGTGATATGTTTAGTTTATGGTGTGGATGTTTGGGAGCAGCTTCAAGCAAATGTCTCGACAGCAGAGCAGTTTTTAAGTACTTGGGGATTTCCCGTCGAGCAACGAAGCACAGATTTATTACTCGAAAAATTAAACGACCATATTATAATGGAAAAGATACGAACTATTGCAAGTCGTGACCATTTCTCGATTGAGGCTTGGGTGCGAGCAGATACACTAGAAGCACGGCAGGCTCTTATGCAAAAATACATGGATGCACTGATACCTGTTTTTGGTGTTTCCATTGAACCGTTGATTTGTTTTTCCGAGCCTAATGACAGAGTAGCATATGGGTCATTTACGTACTCTGAACATGGTGGCACAGTATGGATTAATCCAACTTATATTGACCCAAATGGTACTCCGACAGCAGAGCAATCCTTTCTCAGACTTGGTACAATAGCTCATGAGTTACGTCATGCTTACCAGGCTTCGGCGATAGTCAGTCAAGAGATAGTCAGTCCAGAAGTATTTATGGTTTCTAGAGCCACATTAAGGGCATGGCATAACAACTTTTCGGGTTTAGGAGGAACGTATATAGCAGCACCACCGCCACTACCAATTAATGCAAGCGAAGAAGAACGTCGAATGCATAGACAATGGGAGCTTTACTACCGCAATCAACCTCGCGAGGTTGATGCATTTGGATTTAACGACATAGACAGACCAGGGTGGAGGAAAGAGGAATGAAAAAGTATTTATTTTTACTAGGCTTATGCACTATGCTTCTTCTAAGCTGTAATGTTGAAGCAGAGAGTAATCCATCGGGCAACAACGAAAAAACCATAATTACAAATGATGGAGGAAACACAGACATGGATGAAAAAGTCATTTTTGACCGAGAAAACACGATAAACATAATTAAAACTGCGATAGATCGTTCTGATAGAGAAGTGGAGCAGATGGTAGATCTCATAGAATCTGCAGGTGTACGTGGTGCTGTTCGTGCACAACTGCTTGATAGTCTGGAATTAGATAAAAGATTCCCTACGCCCGACCCTCGATTAGAAATAGAAAGTGAAGATAATAGAATTTACCACTTATACTTATCTTTTCGCACTAGAAGCGGATTTGATAATAACCGTATGTATGTAGTAGCACGCATTTATGATATAGAAGGAGGATTTAACGTTTTTAACATTGAATGGAATGAGTGTGGGATGTTTAGTGATGAAGCGGATTTCATTGCCAAACTTTTCGAAGACGTTGTTTTCGACCACGAAAACACAGTCCGAGTTATTCAAAAAGCACTTAATATTGATGAACGAGATGCTAAATCGCCACTGACCATGATGGCAAGATTGGGTATAAGAGGTGTAGTTAATGCCCAAGAAGTAAAAGATTTAAGTGTGGCAGAAGATTACAGAGTTTTGGACATAGTAACTGAGGACAATCACCATTATCGCTTAATACTGAATTTTCTATACGTGATTAGTAAAGCAATAGATCTTGAAACAAACGAGACTATTTTCCCCAAACCTAGATAGTAGCAAACACCTAACAAGTTTTGGAGATCACACATAAATTGTGTTATTTGACAAGCTAAAAGTTAAAATTAATTAAAGTTAACCTAATATTAATTTGACGAGCGTATTGAAAAACTTTTTATTGACTTTATCAATACATTGATATAATATGAATATTATCTCGCTAAAAATGATTATAAATGGGTATAGTGTAAAGACTTAGAAAAATAAAGAGGAGGAATTAAATCATGGCAGGACAAATTCGTATGACCCCAGAAGATATGCGTTCTCGAGCTGGTGATGTAGACGGACAACGCAATGCATTTGGAGATGTAATCACTAGAATGGATGGTATCCTCAATCAACTCGAATCAGAATGGGATGGTGCAGCAAGCCAGAAATTCAGACAT
>JAITFS010000125.1 GCA_031281195.1 Oscillospiraceae bacterium | reverse complement strand
CGCGGCATACCTCTTGTTCTGAAAACACCGATATCATAGATGCGGCTTTTAAGTACAAAGAATAGTATGAGTGTGCATAATACCAGACAAATAAGCGTTGCTATAGTTAATAACCAATTTACTGAGTTTTCTACATTACTATAAAAAATACTCATAATCCGCAATTGTGCGATACTGTCTAAAACTACAAATCGGTTTGATAACATACTCTCAATCCAGTCAACATATTTTATTACACTGTTTTCATCATAAGTATAGTAAAGAACTGCATTATACCCATACTCTGTGACTGCCATTCCATCCGATAAATTAAGTGCAATTAATTCATCAGATGTTTGTGCAACAGATAGAATTTGATTACGGCTTAAATTGTTTTGGCTAACATATTGACCATACCATACACTTTTTATCCCATCCCGATTCGCTAAAATTGATACAGGCTCGACTAAAACTGCTTCATTTATTATTTTTTCTGTATTGTCCTCAAATATACCAACAATCTCTAATGTAATTTTTTCACTTCTTATATAATTTAAGTAAAAAGTTATCTCATCTCCGAGAACTAACCCATTTAACTCTGCTAAATCTATACTAATATTACATTCTCTTGTGTTTTCCGCAAATCGACCCTCTATGATTCTTCTATCATCTAACCAAAAGTGGGTTGACTTTTCAATATCAGAGTATACCAACCATGTAAATAAAAAATTAGGATTAATTCCTGCAACACGTCCTTCAGGTGTAACAATATTACCCCACCCAACAGAATCTTCATATTCTACTGTAAGAGTATATGGTGTTGAAATTAACATATCAGAACCTATACTAAACTCAGAGAAAGCATAATAATCTTTTGTAAACTCAGATGAGTAAAATCTATCAATAAATTCCTCATCTATCATGTAATTATTACTTGATCTTCCTACAATACCAACTGCTGCATATTTACCAAGATATTCTTGATTGGATGCTATAGTATTCTCACGAGTGCCTAGAGAAAACAATAAGAATAGTAATACTGTCGCTAATATTAATAATAATGGAATGTAAAATTTTATAGTTTTTAATAAGTTTTTGAAGGTGTATTTTAACATTACATATTTCCTCAAATAATCGCACTACGTACTACTTTATGGGTTATTATACCGTAAAGTAGTACATATATGCAATGAATAATAAGCAGAGCTATCCACCGTACCCGCAGTTTCGACATATCCATACACCTGCTGCCGGACTAAACATACTGTGTCCCATTGATGGGTTTGTGTGAGTTTCTGTAACTGCTAGCACTATAACGCAGGTTGTACAAAGTTGAAAAGTAACAGTTCTATTACACCTGCAATGTGTGGGACATCTCACAGTTTCTGTTATAGTAATTATTGTACACGAACGCGATGCACAACTATGAAGGTGTGCGTCATCATTATATGCTGAACTACATGCTTCTATTTCAATTTCTGAACCCGCACTAACTGAAAAATTCATTGTAATAGAAAACAACATCATAACTGCTAGCACTAACGCAAATCTTTTCTTAATCATAATTTAACTTTCCTTTCTACACTTCGAGTTTTCATATACACCCAATAATTAAGTAAATATTAAGTGGTTATATGCATGAGATTAATCTTTAATAAAATATACCATGATGTAAATAATAAACACCATAGCAAATCATGAAAATATAATTTTCACCATTTGCTATGGTGTTAGCTTGATAATTGGTATAGGATTGGAGAAATAAACAATTTAAAGGAGATTTACCATGAAACAAACATTAAGCTATATATGTGTTCTATTATTACTTATTTCTATGTCGTTATCTGGTTTACCACAATATGATAATTACGGAGAGCAATCTGACGATGAAATCGTGCCTTTATGTATTGGCACACCTATTGATGTGAAAGATAAATAGATTGCTATAACTGTATTTTATGTTCATTAGTAAATTGCTTTATTAGCAAACATTCTTCATCTTCGCCTCTTGCTTGATTGATATAATAAGACTCTTGTAAATATTTTCTTGCTTCTTTTTTATCACTTAACATTACAAGAGCGTAACCTTTATTTAGCAAAAGACCTGCAAAACTAAGATATGCTCCATAATCTATACAACGTTTTATACCGATATCACAGATATTAATAACTTCTTTATGTTTTCCTTGTAAACCTATGAATTTTGTTAAATTATAAAGAATTGTTGTATATAATGGAGATATTCTATCATCGTCAACTACTTTTCGTTCGATGTAGTCTTTCAGAGCGTAGAGTAATTCTATTCCGTCTTCTACTCTGTTTACTTTTGTGTATGCTATAGCTAGGCTGTTTAGTATATGGATTTCATCAATAAAAAGAACTTGATATAAAATACTACTTGCTGTATAGTCTTTCATGCTCATCTTCGCAACATTTTCCAATTTTATTAACATTTCATCGTTGCTTCCACCTTTTTGTCTAAAAAGTATTGCACGTATATACTGAATGTATTGTTTATGTACTCTTTCTAAATTAGGGATTTTTGCATACCTATCAAGCAACTTCTCCACATCATCATAATTACCATTAAATATCTCTCTAACTACTTTATGCTTTAAACGAAATGCTTCAACTTCATGTTCGCTTTTGAAAGATGGAAACAAATGTGAATCTATCCCTAGACACTCCATCAAAGCTTCATACGTTGCTCTTCCCGAACTGTGGTGACCATTTTCTATACGAGATAAAGTGCTTACTGAGCAGATACCATCTGCTAATCTTTCTTGGCTTATTCCTAGTTGTTCTCTTTTCGCACGAATAATATCTCCTATTGATAACATGGATAAAACCTCCTTTTTAACAAAAGTTAAACAGATAACATTGTCTATTATATGTAATAATATCACAATCTGTATAATAATGCAATTGATTTGATATGTTTTGCCATTTTCATAATTACCAACATTTACAATAAAAGCCTTTAGTTTATGTTCAAAACAATGTATACTCTAGTTGTAGCACAAGAGAGCTATACAGGAGGGCGTATACTTGAAGCTGATGGCGATTGATGGTAATAGTATAGTAAACCGTGCGTTTTTTGGGGTTAGGCATCTGTCGGCTAGTGACGGAACGCCAACAAATGCCGTTTACGGATTTCTTGCTATTTTGTTTCGGTTGATAGCAGAAGAATCTCCCGATGCTTTGTGCGTTGCTTTTGATTTGCCTGCACCTACATTTCGCCATGAGAAATACGATAAGTACAAGGCTCACCGCAAAGCAATGCCTGAAGAGCTGGTTGTTCAAATGCCAATTCTTAAAGAAGTTCTCGACGCTATGAATATCAAACGCTACGAGATTGCGGGGTGGGAGGCTGACGATATATTAGGCACACTCTCTAAGGTTTGCGAGGACGATAAGTGGGAGTGCGTTATTGTCACAGGTGATAAGGATTCACTACAGCTTGTCACCGACCACACAAGAGTTAAGCATATAAAAACAAAGGGTGGTAAGACTGAAACAAACGATTACACACCTGAGGTTTTTGTAGATGAGTATGGTTTTGTGCCAACTATGATGGTTGACCTTAAAGCTCTTATGGGCGATTCGTCCGATAATATCCCCGGTGTAGCTGGGGTTGGCGAAAAGACGGCTATGGAGCTTGTGCGAAAATATGGGCGTATTGCTGATATATACAGCAACTTAAACACGCTTGATATTAAAGACACTTTAAGAAGTAAGCTTGAGGTTGGTCGTGAAAACGCAGAATTATCTTATACTCTTGCTGATATTGATGTTGATGTACCAATGCATTTTTCTCCGGAAGAAAATATGATTCAAAGTCCAAATAATGATAAATTATACGAACTTTTTAAGAATCTCAGATTTTCTACTTTTATTGATAAATGCAAGCTAAAGCCACCCCAGGCAACGGCTGCTGCAAGTGCGCAAAGCTTGCCGAGTACAACGTTTATTACTACAGCTAAACAATGTGAAGCTATGCTTATAGATGCATATAAAGCAAATATTGTTTCGATAAGTCTTGATACAGAGTTTTTTGATAGTGTTGCTGTTGTGATTGAGATTGATGGCAAAACATCTTCGTATCTTCTCCAGCGTGGAGCATTTGAAGCATTTGACGATACTTTATCAGAGCTTTTAAGCGATAAAGTTAAAAAAGTCGGGCATGATATAAAGGATATAATGCGGTATTGTATGGAGCGTGGTATACACACCAACAACTGGGTATTTGATACAGCACTGGCTGCATATTTGGTTTCGCCAACTGACAGTAATTATTCAATCGCCCGAATTGCCGAATATTACTGCGGTTACACACTTCGTGAGGACGGTGACGAAAACGGTCAAATGTCTATGCTGGAAAACACAGGTAAACCAATAGCGGACGAAGCTATCGCTATCAGCTTACTTATAAAAACACTAAAAGACAAGCTAAAAGAGCAGGAGCTTGAAAAGCTATATTATGATATTGAGCTTCCGCTTTGTCAGGTGCTTGCAGATATGGAGATTGCCGGTTTTCTGATTGATAAAGAAGCACTTGCTCTTTATGGTACACAATTATCTGATAAAATCAGTAACCTAGAAGCTCAGATTTATGATCAAGCACACGAAACATTTAATATCAATTCACCAAAACAGCTTGGTGTTATCCTTTTTGAGAAGCTTATGCTCCCTGCACCAAAGAAAACAAAAACGGGATATTCCACAAATATTGAGGTTCTTGACAGTCTTGTTGGCAAGCACCCGATAATTGATTTAATCAAAAATTACCGTGAGCTGACAAAGTTAAAGTCCACTTATGTTGATGGTCTTTTGAAGGTTATCGGCGACGACGGGCGAATACATACGCATTTTCAAATGACCGTTACGTCAACAGGCCGGCTTTCGTCAACTGAGCCAAATCTGCAAAATATTCCCATCAGAAAAGAAACAGGTGAGGAGCTTCGTAAAATGTTTGTAGCTCCTGACGGCAAGGTGTTGGTAGATGCGGATTATTCTCAAATTGAGCTTCGTTTGCTTGCACATATTGCAAATGACCCTGTTATGATAAAAGCGTTTGAAAACGGTGAGGATATACACACTGTCACCGCTTCGCAGGTTTTTAATGTGCCAATTGATGAAGTTACACCAACGCACCGTTTTCGTGCAAAAGCTGTTAATTTTGGCATTGTATATGGTATTTCAGCATTTTCTTTGGCAAATGATATTGGAGTTACACCAAAAGAAGCAAAAGCATATATTGATAATTATTTTGAAAAATATTCCGGTGTTTATAATTATATGAAAAATATCGTAAAAACTGCTGCAAAGCAAGGTTATGTTTCAACGCTTTTTGGACGGCGCAGGTATTTACCCGAATTAAAATCATCTAACTTTAACACCCGTTCATTTGGAGAGCGTGTTGCATTAAATATGCCAATTCAAGGAACTGCTGCGGATATTATGAAGATTGCTATGTTAAATGTGTCAAAAAGATTAGAAAAAGAGGGTTTGTCTGCAAAGCTGATATTACAGGTGCATGACGAGCTTATAGCTGAATGTCCAAACAGTGAGGTTGATTCAGTTTGTGCTGTTTTGCATGAGGAAATGGAAAATGCAGCTAAACTCTCTGTGCCACTTGTTGCAGAAACACGAGTTGGAAAAAGTTGGTACGATGCGAAATAATTATTAAGAGGTTTTGTTATTCCGATTTTGAGAGTAAAAGAGAATGATATTCCGCGTATAATGGAGATTGCAAAAGAAGCTATCACTCCAACGTGGACTCATGGTATGATATTAGAGGCAATTGACAGGAGCGATACATACTTTATAACTTTATCCAAAAATAAAGATGGTGAATATACTAACGCACAAGGCGCTGCATATATTGTTGGTTTTTCAGCGCTTAGACAAGTTGGTGAAGATGGTGAAATTTTGCAAATAGCTGTTGATAATGATTTTCGCAAAAACGGTTATGGTAGCGAGATGATGGAAAACATGATAGCATACGCATATAACAATTCGTTTAAGTCTCTTTTTCTTGAAGTTCGCAAAAGCAATACCTCTGCAATACATTTATACAAAAAATATGGATTTGCAATCCAGCGCACCAGAAAAAACTACTATACAGAGCCAATTGAAGATGCTTATGTGATGGTATGTAATCTTAATACAGGAGAAAACAAATGATAATCCTTGCAATTGAAACATCATGTGACGAAACTGCGGTAGCGGTTATGCGAAACGGTCGAGAGTTATTGTCGAGCGAATTATTCTCGCAAGCGGACATGCACGCTATGTATGGCGGTGTTGTTCCGGAAATCGCTTCACGAAACCATGCTGCTGTTATAGGCAGGTTAACAGAGCTTGCGATAAACAATGCAGGGCTTACACTTCTTGATATTGATGCAATCGCAGTGACTTGCGCTCCAGGTCTAATCGGTGCGTTACTTGTGGGAGTAAACTTTGCAAAAGGTCTTGCGCTTGCACTTGATAAACCGTTAATCCCCGTGCATCACATTAGAGGGCATATTGCCGCCAACTATATTGTTTATCCCGAGCTTGAGCCTCCGTTTTTGTGCGTAATTGTATCAGGCGGAAACAGCTTAATTGCTGATGTTAAAGGATATACTGATATTACAATTGTCGGACGTTCTCGTGATGATGCGGCAGGTGAATGTTTTGACAAAGTGGCACGTATACTTGGGCTTGGATATCCGGGCGGGCCTGCTCTTGATAAGCTTGCACAAACAGGTGATGACACAGCTTTTTCACTCCCTCGACCGGTTATTGACGGTGCGCCTTTTGATATGTCATTTTCCGGATTAAAAACAGCTATAGTAAACTTAGTACACAACGCAGAGCAAAAGGGCGAAACAATTGATGCACCGTCTCTTGCAGCATCCTTCACTCGTGCTGTCAGCGACATTCTTGTTCCAAGGGTTATGGCTGCCGCAAAGCTGCTTGGGCGGGAAAAAATTGCAATCGCTGGTGGTGTTGCTGCAAACTCGCGAATTCGTGCAGATTTTTTAGCTGCTGCCGAAGCTGAAAACCGCACATTATACATACCGCCGCTCAAGCTATGCGGTGATAATGCCGCTATGATAGGTTGTCAAGGTTATTATGAATACAACGCAGGAGTAACCGCTTCAATGAATCTTGACGCAAGAGCAACTATGGACACAGACGAAAACTTTGAAGTATAGATTAACGTAGAAACGAAAATATATGAAAAACATAATTAAAACAGAAAAATTAGAGTTCACATATATAGCCTCTGATGATGCTCCGTCAAGGCATATTTTAAATAAGCTAAACTTAGAAATTGAAAAAGGCACTTTTGTAGCAATCATTGGTCATAACGGCTCGGGAAAAACCACATTGGCTAAGCATTTTAATGCAATACTCCTACCTACCGGTGGTCGAGTTTTAGTAAACGGTATGGACACTATTGATGAATCCTTGGTTATAGAGATTCGTCGTCGTGTTGGTATGGTTTTTCAAAATCCCGATAATCAAATTGTTGCAACTGTTGTTGAAGAGGATGTGGCTTTTGCACCTGAAAATCTCGGTTATCCTCCTGCGGAAATTCGGGAAAGAGTAGACGAAGCGTTAAAAATTGTTGGAATGTATGAGTTTCGGGAACACGCTCCGCATTTGTTATCCGGTGGACAAAAACAACGTATCGCTATAGCCGGAGTGCTTGCTATGAGACCTGAGTGTATTGTTTTTGATGAACCTACTGCAATGCTTGACCCGCAGGGTAGAGAAAAGGTTATAAATATCATGCGTGATTTACGTGATAATCATGGTGTTACAGTAGTTTTGATAACACACCACATGGATGAAGCAGTAGGTGCAGACAGACTTATTGTTATGTCTGATGGTGAAATATATCTTGACGGAACACCTCGTGAGGTTTTTAAACAAACGGAAAAACTGCAAGAAACAGGTCTTAGCATACCCGAAACGGCACAGTTGTTAAATAAACTAAAACATGATGGTTTTGATGTGTTGCAGAACGCTCTCACCATTGATGAATGTGTAGAAACTATATATGAGGCTGTTAGTGCGGACGGCAGAATGCCGCCCCTACAGGTGAAAGAATGTGTAGAAACTATATACGGAGCTGTTAGCGCGGACGGAAGAATCCCGCCCCTACAGGTGAAAGAATGATTGATAGTAGCGGAGTATATTATGGCACTTATTAGAACAGAAAAACTTTCTCATACTTATAGTACAGGTACACCATTTGAACATGTTGCTATTCGTGATATATGTTTCGAGGCAGAGCGTGGTGAATATATCGGTGTTATTGGTGCTACCGGTTCGGGTAAATCTACTTTTATTCAGCATTTAAACGGATTGTTAAAACCTACTGCCGGTTTTGTTTATTATGATGGTGTGGATATACACGAGTCAAAACACCGCACAAAAGAGGTTCGTTCAAAGGTTGGACTGGTATTTCAATATCCGGAATATCAACTTTTTGAAGCAACAGTTTTTGATGATATTGCTTTTGGTCCGAAAAACATGGGTTTACCTGATAGTGAGCTAAAAGATCGTGTTTATGAAGCCGCTGGATTTGTTGGTTTAAATGAAAGCTTTATGCAAAAATCACCTTTTGAGTTATCCGGCGGTGAAAAGCGACGTGCCGCAATCGCAGGTGTTATCGCTATGCATCCCGAGGTTCTCATATTGGACGAACCAACAGCAGGGCTTGACCCCGGAGGGCAGGCTGAAATCATCAGAAACATTATGAACTACAAAAATTCTCGTGATGCGACTATTATTTTAGTTACGCACAATATGGAAGAAATAGCACGTAATGTTGATAAAATCTTTTTGCTGCGAAATGGTTATCTTGTAAGCAACGGCACACCTGCTGAGATGTTTTGCGACACAGAAAAACTAGCAAAAATGGGATTAAAAGCACCTGTCGCTGCAATAATCGCCGCTCGATTAAGAGCATTAGGATTACCTGTCAAGGATGGCATTTATACGATAAAACAATTACAAGCTGAGCTTAACAAGCTTAAATCTAAGGGTGGTGTATATGCTTAAAGATATAACCTTAGGTCAATTTTTTCCGGGAAATACAATCGTTAATAAGCTTGACCCTCGTACAAAGCTTGTTTTAATGATTGCTTATATAGCTTCTTTGTTTATCGCTCGTGGTCTTTTTGCTTATCTTTTTATGTTTGTTATTTTACTGACATGCATCACAATCTCTAAAATAAAGCCGAAAGCCATACTTCGTGGTTTACGTCCTGTATTTATTATTATATTAGTTACAGTGTTTTTAAACATTTTCTTTATACGCGGAGAAACAATACTTTTTCAGTTTGGTTTTATTGTAATAACTACCGAAGGTGTTGTTACTGCTGCATTTATGGCTTCACGCTTGATGATGCTTATTGTCAGCACATTTTTACTGACATACACAACATCACCAATATCCTTGACCAACGGTTTGGAAAAAATGTTAAACCCCTTAAAAAAGATTAAGCTCCCTGTTCACGAGTTTGCAATGATGATGAGTATTGCTCTGCGTTTTATTCCAACACTTATTGAGGAAACGGACAAGATTATAAGCGCGCAAAAATCAAGAGGTGCAGACTTTGAAACAGGTGGTTTAATAAAACGTGCCAAGTCGGTGCTGCCGATAATCGTTCCACTTTTTATCAGTGCATTCAGGCGGGCAGATGAACTTGCCACAGCGATGGAGAGCCGTTGTTATCATGGTGGCGAGGGTAGAACAAGTATGAAAATTTTGCGATTCTCTGCGGCTGATTATATTGCATTATTATTTGGTGCAATAGTTGTAACAATTGTGGTATTATTAGGTATATATTTTTAAAAAGAAAAAAGGAGAAGGATTATGATTTTTGAGTACAAATTATCAGCACCACGTGAGGATTTTTACGACATCACAAATGAGGTGCAATTAGCTGTTGTAGCAAGTGGCGTAACAGACGGAGTAGCAATAGTATTTTGTCCGCATACCACAGCAGGAATTACAATTAATGAAAACGCTGACCCTGATGTTGTGTATGATTTTCTTATCGGGATTGACAAAGCATTTCCTGATAGAAAAGAGTTTAAGCACGAGGAAGGAAATAGTGCCGCTCACTTAAAGGCATCCACAGTTGGTGCTAGTGAAACAATCATCATTAGTAAAGGGAAGCTTCTGCTTGGCACTTGGCAGAGTGTTTACTTTTGCGAGTTTGACCCCCCAAGGGAAAGAAAATTTATGGTAAAAATTATTCAATAGTAAAAAAGAGTTTACACTTTGTATATATTATTTTCTCTAAAGGTATGATATAATTACGAATTGCGAACGTTAACGTTTATATCAGAACTATGAGGGATTATATGAGTGCAGGTGCAAATGCCAATACAAAACAAGACAGAAAAAAGTTCAAGCTGTTAAATCTTGTTCTTGTGTTTTTAATTGTACTCGCTCTTTTGTTAACAGCACTTGCATTTATCCCAAGCGGAAGACCGGGGCAATCAATTCTTGCGAGTTGGTTTTCATCAAATACACCTGTCTTTACTGTGAATGAGTTTCATTTCGACGTTGGGCGTAATAGAGATTTTGCACATTCTAATGGTTCTATAGCAGCAGTTGGTTCTTTGGGGCTGCAAGTGTTAGGCTCTGACGGCCGTGAAACATTAAGAGATACCTTTCGCGCAGAACAACCGGCAATAGTTGAAAGTAACGGACGTTTTTCTGTGTTTGATATTGGCGGAAATACCATTCGTGTGTTTCAAGCATCGCAAATAATATCTTCATTTGAAACAGATGGGGTTATTGTATCGGTTTCTATAAATAATAATGGTTGGTTTTGTGTTGTCACACAAGAGGTTGGCGGTTTTTTAGGAACAGTAACAGTTTATAATGCCGATGGCGAACCTGTTTACCTAGTGAATATGGGTACAGGATATGTTGTGTCGGCACATCTTTCACCCGATAACGAAACATTAGCAATTTTAAGCTTATCAGATACAGGCAGTCGTATAACATATTATTATGGAATTGATACGCACAAGGATGATCCCGACCTTGTATTTACTTTACCCGAAAGTGTGATTTTCGCAATAGAGTTTTTATCAAATACGAAAATTCTAGCGGTTTCAACAGATTCTTTATTAACAATTGATAGTGACGGCTCGCCAAATCATATATACTTGTATAACGATAGACGTCTTGGAGGTTATGCTGTATCAGATAGCTTTATCGCACTTCATCTTTATGATTATGGTATTGGTTTTAGCGGAAGGCTTATAACACTGGATTATGATGGTGAAATCCTCGGAGAGATAACAACTAACCGTGAAATTATGTTTATGTCTGCATTTGGTTCATCTTTAGTGTTATTGTTAAGTGACAATATTGTATTTTTTAATGAAACTCTTGAGGCTTCTCCCTTGGTCGGTGAAGGTTACGCCGCAGCAAGCCATCTGCTTGCACTGACGGAGGATGTGGTGCTTGCAGCAGGTGACAACTTTGCAACTATTCTAAGAAGAGAGGATTTAGACTAGATTATGACAGCGTTACTGATTGATGTCGGCGTTATTGGAATCATAGCATTTTGTGCCTGGCGAGGTTACAAAAACGGATTAATTCGTGGTGTTTTTGGTGTTTTTTCATTAATTGTTGCTCTCTTGCTTGCAAATATAGCCGCACAAGCTTATGCTGATGATGCCAAAGATATGATGATGCCTTTTGTCAGCGGTATTATTGAGTCGACTTTTACAGAAATGGCAGGAGAAGATATAGACTATCAAGCTCTGGTTCTTGAGCATGGGCTTGATGATGTTGATATTGACTTTGACTCAGCTTATGCAGCGCTTAGACAGCTTGGTATACCCGAGTCTGCTGCAAGGAATATTGCCGAGCAAGCGGTTTCTGCTTTAGATTTAAGTGACGGGCCTATCCTGTTTCATGATATAATAGCAGAGCAGCTCACAAGGTCTCTATCTTTTATCGCAGTTTTTGGGATAACCTTTTTACTCATTTCAATTGCATTTGCAGTTATTGGTAACTTAATCAGCTTAGTTTTCTCCCTGCCGGGGTTAAAGCTTGTCGATACAATCGCAGGTTCTGCATTAGGTCTTTTTAAAGGAGTAATAATAGTATATACTTTAGCTGTAGTCATTCGATATTTTGGTCTTTTAATGCTCCCGACACTGGAAAGCACAACTATTCTCAACGCAATTGTTAAAAACAATCCCATTGCAAACATTTTTGGTATATAGTTTATATCGTTAAACTCAACCGGAGGTAACCTTGGATGAAATCTGTTCCCAATATTTTATCAGTATTTCGCATCTGTCTTGTGCCAATATTTGCTATGGCTTATTTTCTACAGCCCGGTGATATAAAATATTTCGCATTAATTGTTTTTATAACAGCAGGTGTCAGCGATTTCTTTGATGGATATTTTGCCCGTAAATATAATGCACAATCATCTCTTGGAAAAGTTTTAGATCCTTTGGGTGATAAATTAATGACTTTTACCGTATTGATTTGTCTTGCGGTGACAATGCCTGTACTTATATGGGCGGTATTGGTCTTTTTTGTAAAAGAAGCTCTAATGGGAATTGGCGGGCTTGTTATCCATAAAATGGTTCACATTGAGTTACCTCCCGCTAATATTTTCGGAAAAATATCAACCTTTGTGTTTTTTGTAGCGTGTGCAACGCTAATACTTTTCCAACAGGTTATACCTGAATATGTTGTTAATATAATAATTGCAGGTGCAATCGCTCTGACACTTTTTGCATTTGCAACATATATAAAGTTATATGCAAAAACGATGAAAACCAGACCAAAGAAAGAAAACGGTGATAAATGATG
>JAITFS010000079.1 GCA_031281195.1 Oscillospiraceae bacterium | reverse complement strand
AATGAAACAGCAAATGTGGATGATATTATTGAAACTGTAAATCATTTCGCTTGCTTTGATTATATGATTAAAACTGCATCAGAAAAGTTATCAGAAGATATAATTAAAGAGTTCCATCGTATTCTCAAAACAGGCACCTCTGATGCAAAAAAAGATTGGTTTGCTGTAGGTGATTATAAAACCAGACCAAATACTGTTGGTGACAGTAAAACAACAGCACCAAGTAAAGTTTCCTCTGAAATGAAAAAGTTAATCTCCATCTATAACTCTGGTGAAATATTTACATTAGAAGATATTGTAGAGTTTCATTATAGATTTGAAAGTATTCATCCATTTCAAGACGGTAATGGTCGTGTTGGTAGAATTATTATGTTTAAGGAATGTCTAAAAAATGGTATTTTGCCATTTATCATAGACCATACACATAAATTGTTTTATTATCGTGGATTAAAAGAGTTTTTAAATGATAAAGAGTATCTGATGGATACATGTCGTTCATCTCAAGATGCTTACGAAAAACTAGTAACCTACTATTTTCCATAAACACTTAGAGCGACCTTATGCAGTCGCTCTAATCCTTATCGCTCCACCTACACTACGCAGTGGACTTTTACGGTTGTGCCCGGTTTTGCGGTGGGTACTACTGTGCCTTCGATTTTGCTGTCGTTTACCCATATACCTTTGTTGTCACCACGAATGATTAAAATATCATAAGTAGCATCTCTAAATACACGTTTGATTTTGACTTTATCAAATCTTTCTGGTAAACATGGCTCTATACGAAGACCATCAAGCTCAGGACGAACACCTAGCAGATATTGACTTACATTTACAAATGTCCATGCAGCAGTACCTGTGAGCCAACTGTTTTTAGCTTCACCCGATGTTGGAGCTTCCTGTCCGGCTATTGTCTGACTATACACATACGGCTCTGTGCGATGTATATCACTAATATCTTCAAGATACGCAGGGCATGTACGGCGATAAATCTCGAATGCTTCATCAGCATTGCCAACTACAGTCTCTGCAATACTTACCCAAGGATTGTTATGACAAAATACACTGCCATTTTCTTTATACCCCGGCGGATAACTGGAAATCTCACCAAGCTTTAGGTGATATTCTTTATACGTTGGATAAACAAGGCAAGTACCGTATTCGAAAGTTAGGTGTTCTTTGGTGCTTTTTAATGCTTTTACAGCCTCACCTGTATCTACACCAATACCTGCCATTACGCACATGCCTTGCGGCTCAATATAAATCTTACCATCGTCACATTCATGACTGCCCACCTTATCGCCATTGGAGTCATAAGCGCGGATAAACCACTGTCCATCCCAACCGTGCTTTAATACAGTGTCATTCATTTCTTGTATTGCTGTGCGTGCCTTAGCGGCTTCTGCTGTTTCTCCGCGTTTTTCGCAAAGCTCAGCATACATTTTTCCATAAAAGACAAACATTCCTGCAATAAATACACTCTCTGCATCACTTTCAATATTTGCACATGTTTGGAAGCTTTCGCCCGGTTCTACTGAAAAACAGTTTAAGTTAAGGCAATCATTCCAGTCAGCTCGACCGATAAGCGGGAGCTTGTGAGGCCCAAGATTGTTTAACGTATAGTTAAAGCTTGCTCTTAAATGATCAAATAATGGTTTCTCTGAACCCTCCTTATTATCAAACGGTACAGGCTCATCAAGAATCGAATAATCCCCTGTTTCTGCAATATATGCATGTGTGCAACCAACTAACCAAAGCGGGTCATCATTAAAACCTATGCCGATTTCAGCATTTCCACGCTTTGTAAGTGGCTGATACTGGTGATATGCACTGCCGTCTTCAAATTGAATTGCGGCAATATCGAGTATACGCTCACGAGCACGCTCGGGTACCATGTGTACAAAACCGAGTAAATCCTGGCAAGAATCACGAAAGCCCATTCCACGCCCTGTACCACTCTCGTAATAGCTGGCACTACGGCTCATATTAAATGTTGTCATGCATTGATATTGATTCCAAATATTTACCATACGGTTCAATTTTTCATCACCTGTATCTGTGTAATACTTTGATAATAAATGCTGCCAATAATCAGCGAGTTTATCCAGCTCATCAACAACTGCTCTGCTGCTGCCAAACTTTGCAATAAGCTCTTTTGCAGGTTTTTTATTGATAATACTTTTTGATGCAGGCCCATCCCACTTTTCGGCATTAGGTAGTTCTACATAGCCAAGAATGTAAATGACTTCTTCACTTTCTCCAGGAGCAATTGTAAGCTCTACACGGTGGCTACCCATTGGCGACCAGCCATGAGCGATAGTATTCCCGCTTTTGTTGTTAATAACAGCTTGTGGAGCATCATATCCGTTAAACTTACCGAGAAAACTATCCAAATCAGTGTCAAAACCATCTGTTTTACGGTTTATATAATAAAATGCGTAATGGTCACGGCGTTCTCTGTATTCAGTCTTATGGTAAATGACATCATCCTCAACTTCGACTTCACCAATATTATAATTACGTTGGAAGTTGATATTATCATCAACAGCATTCCATAGACAAAACTCAAGAGCACTCACCAGGCTGATTTTTTTCTCTGCTCCGGATGTGTTTTTCAGAACAAGTCTGTGTATTTCAACATTTGCATCAATCGGTACAAAACAAGTTAGCTCAGCTTCGAGTTCATTTTTACGTGTTTCAAAAACCGTGTACCCCATACCATGACGGCAACGATACGCATCCAATGGAGTTTTCATTGGCAGATAACTCGGACTCCAAATTGTTCCATTATCATTGATGTAAAACATACGTCCACCAATGTCACGCGGAACGCAATTGTACCGAAAACGTGTGATACGGCGAAGCTTGGCATCACGGTAAAACGTATATCCACCACCCGTGTTTGAAATCAATCCGAAAAACTCTTGCGAACCAAGATAGTTAATCCAAGGGAGTGGCGTATAAGGGGTGTCAATTACATATTCACGCTTTGCATCATCAAAATAACCATATTTCATAATAAAACCCTTTCGTTATCTACATTTCTATTATTATTTCGTTTACTTCTTTTAGCTCTGATACTGGGATAAAGTTTTCTGCGAGTTTTACACCATTAAGTGTGACAGATTTTACACCATGTTCACTACCTGTTGGATTGTTTATAGAAATATTGAGAGTTTTTTCGCGGAATCTTTTGGTCATGCTCCAATTTTTCCACTCACTTGGGATAGATGGATTTATCACAATACCATCAGTAGTTGGTCTAAGCCCGAGTATACCTTCAACCATTGCCACCATAACAGTTGTAGCAGCACCGGTGAGCCAATGAACATGACTACGACCGGAGAACGGACTATCCTTTGCTTCTATGTTTTGACCATGAGCATACGGCTCAAGTACACGTATATCAGCTTTTTCATTCATATATGCAGGTGAAACCTCACATAGATACTCATACGCTCTCTTACCACGACCGAGTAAAGCTTCTGCAAGTATTGACCAACCTTGAGAATGACAGAAAACTCCGGCGTTTTCTTTAACTCCCCTGTTGAAGCAAAGAGCCAGAGCACCATCAAAAGCATGGTCTTTATAAGCCGGATACATTAGCATAGTTCCATAAGGTGTGTTTAGCTCACGATATACGCTGTCCATAGTTATCTTGCCACGTTGATCACCGGAGTGACCCGAGATAACACCCCATGATTGTGGATTAAGCCACATTGAGGCTTCCGGATCGCCACGTTTACCAATAATATCGCCACCTTCTCTAAATCCACGAATCCAGCGGTCGTCATTCCAACATAAACGATCGGTTTTTTCAGAAATATCTGCTAATGTTTTATCCAGCCAGTTGATATATTCAACATCGTTTTTGATAAGCGCATAGTCTTTTAATATTTTCATCGCATAGATAAACTGGAATAAAACAAAAGTTGATTCCCCTGTTTTACCCAGTCTTAAGCAATCGTTCCAGTCTGCGTGAAGTCCTGCAGGCATACCGTGAGGCCCAAGATTGTTCATAGAAAAATCAATTGCACGTTTAAGATGCTCGTAAGCAGATGCTTTTTCATTAACATCAGCAAACAAAATCTCAAAATCTAGGAAATCAATATCCCCTGTTTCATCAATGTATTTCTTAACTGTTGGGAATAACCATAATGCATCGTCAGCTCGATAGCTTGGGTGATCTGTTTCTTTTACATACGAATCATCATCGGGGGTATCTTCAAACCCTGCGTTGTGATTGTACTTAACAAGTGGTAAACCTGCTCCGTTTGAAACTTGTGCCGAGAGCATAAACTCAATTTGTTTTCGTGCCATTTCAGGAGCAAGATGTATGATACCTTGTATATCCTGCACAGTATCACGATAACCAAAACCATTACGCAGGCCGCAATACTGGAACGAAGCTGCACGTGACCAGATAAATGTGATAAAGCACTGATATGCATTCCAAACATTAAGCATATTGTTAAACTTATCGTCAGGCGTTTTAACTTGCAGATTATCAAGCTTACCATGCCAGTATTTTTTGAGTTCCTTTAGCTCATCATCTACACGAGTTTGAGATGATTTGTAAGTATTAATTAACTCCTTTGCTTGTGAATCAGTTTTTTGACCTAAAATATATATAAACTCTTTAGTTTCACCCGGTTTTAGTAAAACATCACTTTGTAATGCACCGCATGAGTTTCCGCAATAGTTTAGATCATTTTTTAACCCGTCAGATATACCGGCAGGGTTAGCATAACTGCGATAATTTCCGACAAACTTATCTCTGTCTCCACAATAAGCTGTCACATCAGCACCAACAACACCAAACATACGAACCTTATTAGGGTCTTTAAAGTTCTCGTTTATATGCTGTAAAATGTAACCATCCTTGTATAAAGTTCTTGTTATAAAGAGTGTGTATTGAAGGTTTACCTGGTCCTGCTCGTAGTTTGAATCACTTGTAAACTCAACAAAACCTGTAACCGATAGATTGCGTGGTGTATCACCATTGTTGGTAACCTTTAACCGCCAGATTTCATGTGTAGCATTATGCGGCACATAATAGTCAGTATCGGTCTTAATATCTTTATATTCTGATGAAATTGTGGTATATGCAGTACCATGTCTACATTCTGATTTATATGTATCAAGCGACTTACCGACAGGCATCCACGAGGCTGACCAAAAATCGTCAGCATCTTTATCACGAATGTAAATATATCTGCCCGGCTGATCTGCTGTGATTGAGTTAAAACGATAACGTGTAATTCGTCCTTTGGCACCTGACTTTACGAAACTATAACCACCTGCATTGTTGGAAATTATTGCACCATATTCCGGTGAACCAAGATAATTTGCCCAGGCTGATGGTGTTGCGGGGTTTGTAACTACATACTCTCTGTTCTCTAAATCGAAAAAACCGTATTGCATAACTACACTCCTTTTATTTTTTCTACTGCCATTTTAGCAGCTAATTGCTCTGCTCTTTTTTTTGAGCTTCCTTGCCCTTCGCCGAAATATTTTCCATCTATCTCTACTTTTATTGTAAATAGCATATTGTGAGCCGGCCCTTGTGTGTTAATAACGCTATAGATTATTGTATTATCACCTTTTGCTTGAATGATTTCCTGTAATTGAGATTTATAATCAATATCTTTATTTATAGGTTTATTTATTTGTGATAAAAATAAATGAGTTATAACTTTCTCTAACGCTTCAAATCCACCGTCAAGATAAATTGCCGCAATTATCGCTTCAAACGCATCAGCAAGAAGTGCCGGTCTATCACGACCTTTTCCGAAAATCTCACTACGCCCAAGATATAAATATGCTCCAAGGTCAAAGCCTTTCGCAAGCTCTGCCAGATTTTTTTCGCAGACAATATGTGATCTGAGAAATGTCATCTGCCCTTCTGTAAGCTTGGGTTTATTTTTGTAAATGAGCAAAGCAATTGACATACCAAGAAGTGAATCACCAAGGAACTCCAGTCTTTCATTGCCTTTGTCACCAAAAGTCGAACTGTCATTTGCATAAGAGCTATGGGTTAACGCCTGTTTAAGGTAACTAATGTTTTTAAATGTATATGAAAGTTTATCTTGAAGGTCTAAAATATTCGATTTACTCATAAAAACAATTACACCAATCTATTCTTTTGTTTTTGCTATTGTATCATATAAATTAATTTTCTACATCAGTTATCTTCATCTTATCAATATTTTTTATGTATTAATTAATGAGATTGTTATAAATGTATTCTGTAAATATAACTATCAATATAACCTTCTCATCAAATGCAATGTAATTATACAAACAATTAATTAACTTCTACAACTCCATGCACCATAGGTAAACCTCTCAGTGTTGGTAACCCATCTCCCTCTTTCTCCCATATCGTCTCAAAGTTCCAACCTACGTATGTATCCTGATCTCGAAGTGCTTCACTCGTCCGTCCGTGTATTGAGGTGCTTGTACTTATACTATTATCAAAATAACTGCTTACTACCATTGCACTCCCTATCGTTAAGCCACTCGGACTGGTAGTTAATGTATAACTGTTCTCTATCCTTGAATTCCATGCATACCCTACAAATCCACTATTGTTACTTCCTATCGTTACTGTACCTGTTGAATAACAATTGCGTATTATGCCACCTTCCAAATAACCTACAAATCCACCACTCGTAGTATTTCCGCTTACATTTCCTGTTGAATAGCTTTGCTCTAATGTTCCACTTATCATCATGCCAGCTAATCCACCTGCAGTTGTACTTGTTGCAATAACATCATTTGTTGAATACGATAATCTTACTATTCCTGCATTTTGACCAACCAAACCACCAACATTGATTGCTCCTGTTAAAGTCTCTGCTCCCATTGATGAACTGCTCTGTATCACACCACTATTGTTAAATCCTACCAAACCGCCTACCTGATAACGTCCGATTAGCTCATGTGTATTTATTACTGATACATTAAATATTGAGTTGTGGTTTAAGCCTGCAAGTATACCTACATTATCCTGACCTTCCACCGTTGCATTCTCAAGTACCAGATTCTTTACTGTTCCACCATTTACACCAAACATTCCTACTCTGTCTTCATTTGGTCTATTGATATTCAAATTACTTAAAGTATGTCCATTACCATCAAATACTCCCAAAAATGGATTAATGTTTGTTCCTATTGGTTGCCAATCTATTCCACCCAAATCTATATCGCTCTTTAATAAATAATTGCCTGTCAGATTGTTTTTAATTGACAATAATTCTTCAAGTGTATGGATTTCAATTGATACTCCATGAACCATAGGTAAACCTCTCAGTGTTGGTAACCCATCTTCTTCTTTCTCCCATATCGTCTCAAAGTTCCAACCTACGTATGTCTCCTGATCTCGAAGTGCTTCATTCGTACGTCCGTGTGTTGATGTGCTTGTACTTATACTATTATCAAAATAGCTGCTTACTACTGTTGCACTCCCTATCATTAAACCATTCGGACTGGTAGTTAATGTATAACTGTTCTCTATCCTTGAATTCCATGCATAA
>JAITFS010000228.1 GCA_031281195.1 Oscillospiraceae bacterium | reverse complement strand
AATATATCTAATGATTTTATGCTCATTCTACAATCCCTATTTATACTGAGGGGATTGCGGGTCAAGCCCGCAATGACAATATTTCTTTATGTTCATTTTGTTTTGTCCTGATTCTTTTTGGAAAAAGGTTTTATTTTTAGAAAGTTCAAAAATTTACCTGCTGCCAACACTATTTCTGTACTTTTGCTGAATGCGAACACTTTTCCTATTGCTTTCCCTCCAACGGTAACCCCTGTAACAACCGCAGAAATTATTACCGGAAAAAGTATTGTCTCTGAGCTAAATCCGTCCATGAGCCTTGCTGCAATTAATGCGGCTGTTGTTCCGCTGATTATGCCTGTTACATCACCAATCACATCATTACAATAACTTGTTACTCTACTTCCGTTTTTTACGAGTTGTAAGGCTTCGACTGCACCTCTTTGACGGCGTGTTGCCATTGAGTTAAACGGAGCTTCATTTGCAGCCGTGACAGCTATGCCAATTACATCAAATATAATACCTATAATAATAAATGTTGCAAGAACTGTAAATGATATTATAAAACCGGTGTTACCGAGTATCTCAGCAGATGCAAGCGTAAACACAGCAGCAGCTACGAGACTTATTAATGTTACTTTTGTTATCCAGATAATAGTTTTTTTGTTCATTTAATTAATCCGAGAGTTAGTAATAGCGGCGATGAGTGAAGTAAATCTTACGGCTTAGGTCGGGCCGGATTTCCCCCGTGACTACCATCCGTTGCCGGTCTGGTGGTTTCCCATTAAAGTCTCGTTCAAGTTGTTGCCAGAAATCTTGCTGCCCGATTGCCACTTAGTACGTACTGCAATCCTTCACCCACCTCAGGTGAACACACTTGTGTGCTCTTTGAACAGCCTAGGTGTTTTCCACTACAGTCAAACCGTCTCTTAGCCTCTTTTGCAAAAAATATTTCAAAAGCAAACTCACAAAAACTATGGCCATAGAAGCTGCGAGTGACTCCTTTATCCGCACTTTCCACTCAAGGCAGGCTACTCTGCACACAGCTTGCACCGCGATGCAGGTTCACGCCTGTTTCGTACAAATATTTTGCACAACAACAGGTCTCCACGCTAACAGGAACGAGTTCTTCATGCCATTGAAGGTCGCCCTGAGAACGCAAGCACAGAGAGAGTTTACACTCTAGCTGCACTTCCCCCCAGCACCCACCCCAAACTGGGCGTTCAAAGCAAACACAAGGGGTTTCAACGATGTGCCCTTTAAAGGATTTTTAGCCCCTTCTTGATAGACGGCAGATCTGACTAGGATACTGCGCCGCTGATTTCGTTGAGTAATTAATGATAGCAAAAATAAAATGAATATTCAATAGTTATTTTGAATATTCATAAAATATTTGTATATTTTTGTATATTTCTTTAATTTTTACGGTTTGCAAGGATTTTTGCGAGCCAAGTAAGGAATTCTGTATTGTGAAATTTCCCCTCAATGGCTGTAATTGCTTTTTCAGTTTCCTTACTTATCATTTTTTCACAAGCCTCTACACCAAGTAAGGATGCAAATGTTGATTTTTCATTTTCCTCGTCTGAACCTATTGGTTTTCCAAGCTCTTCCTCTGTAGAAATGCAGTCTAACACATCATCTCTTACTTGAAATGCAAGCCCGATAGATTGTGCATACGCATGTGCAGCATTTATTTGTTCAACAGTTCCATAACCGGCAATAACTCCAAGCCTTGCTGCAGCAGAAATAAGTGCTGCGGTTTTCATTGAGTACAGTTCTAACAGCTCATCCATTGTGAGCAACCAACCTTCGCCGGATAAATCAAGGTATTGCCCTGCACAAATTCCGTGCGGGCCTACTGCTTTAGCAAAAATCTTCACCATCTCCACTACTGATTCAGCCGGTAGGTTTGAACCAGCTAACTCTTCAAACGCTGATGCTTGCAGTGCATCCCCTGCAAGAATCGCTGTAAACTCTCCAAACTCAACATGATTTGATGGTTGCCCCCGACGTAATTCGTCGCCGTCCATACCGGGTAAATCATCGTGGATTAACGTATATGTGTGCAACATCTCAACAGCGCAAGCAGCTTCAAGAGCATCCTCCAATCTGCCACCTGCCGCTTCACAAAACTTCATGCAAATAATTGCTCTAATGCGTTTTCCACCCGAAAGCAGACTATAACGCATAGCTTCAACCAGAGTAGCATAGTTTGAGCCGGCTTCGGTTAACAGCTCATGCAAACGTTGCTCTACCATCTGACGACAAACATTCATTTCATTAAGCATAACTACACTCTGCTCGTTTATTATTTTATTGCTTTCACTTGTATTGCTCATCGTTTGAGTTATCCTCTGCTCCTGTTTGTAATTGCATAACCTTCTGCTCAGCTTCATCAAGCATTTTTGAGCATGTTTTAATAAGCTTTGCACCTTCTTCAAAAAGTTCTAACGACTTATCAAGAGGAGCGTCTCCCCTTTCAAGCATTTTTACTATTTCTTCAACTCTTGCTGCTGCTTCTTCAAAGGATATTTCTTTTTTTTCGCTCATTTTCTATAATCCTACTCTCTAAGTTCTAATAACAAATCACCCTAAGTCAACTTTGTTGACTTTATCCTCTTTTACTAAAGAGGGCTTTAGAGTCCTCTACTTCATACTCTCTATACAACTATACATTCTATCTCATCTTTTTGCAACTTTACTGTTATTTCATCACCATTTTTTACATCGTTTTTTGATTTTATTACAGTACCGTTCTTTAATTGTGCTATCGAATAACCTCGTCCAAGCACTTTTAACGGACTCATAGCATCCAGCCCTGCTGCAAGAGCCGCAAAACGCTCTCGATTTACTAAAATCTTATGTTTTGCTAACGAGCTTAACTTTTCTGAAAAAAGGTCAACCTGCATCCGTTTGTCCTCAACATAAATACCGGAACTGCTAAAAACACGTTTTTCGGAAAGCTCGTTAATTCTTTGTCTATTAACCTTTAGACCAAATGTTAATGCCTGCCGCAACCTTATATCAACGGATTGTAACCAGCCATAAACTTCAAGCATATCCGGTACAGCAATTTCAGCAGCGTTTGATGGTGTTGCCGCTCTAACATCTGCTACAAAGTCTGCGATTGTTACATCAGGTTCATGCCCCACTGCCGAAATAACCGGTATTTCTGATGCAAAAATAGCTCGTGCCACACGCTCATCATTAAATGCCCATAAATCTTCGATTGACCCACCACCACGTCCTGTTATTAAAAGGTCGGCAACATTGTTTTTGTTTGCATAATTTATAGCTTCCGCTATCTCATCGGGTGCTTCATCACCTTGTACACGAACAGGAATAACTATCACTTCTGTTAAAGCCCAGCGACTGCCTAATATTCTAATTATATCTTGTACTGCTGCTCCTACCGGAGATGTAATGATGGCTATTTTTTTCGGAAAACGTGGTAGAGGTTTTTTATATAACTCATCAAATAATCCTTCCTTGAGTAGTTTTTCTTTTAACTGCTCATACGCCATGTATAAATCGCCGATTCCGTCGGGTGTGATGTCATTTACATATAATTGATACGCACCGTCTTTAGGATAAACCGATACTCTGCCATAGGCTACCACGCTCATTCCATCCTTTGGTTTAAAGCGTAGCTTCATAGCACTGCCCTTAAACATAACACATTTAAGAGCACCATCTGCATCCTTCATAGAGAAATAATGGTGTCCTGATGGATATGTTTTATAATTAGAAAGCTCCCCTTTAACAAAAACCTCAACAAGAGTTCTGTCATTGTCGAAGATTTGTTTTATATAGTTATTTAACTCCCCAACGGTGAATATTTTTTTTGCCATAGTTTCTGCTTTCTATTTTTCGCATTTCTTTGCTTGTCGTTCATAAAGGTTTAATATTTAGTGTTTTCTATCCGCTCAAAGGAACATCCATGTTCCTCTCGCGGCGCTCCGCATCCATGCTCCGCTTTACGAAAAGCATAAATATCAAACACTT
>JAITFS010000203.1 GCA_031281195.1 Oscillospiraceae bacterium | reverse complement strand
GAAATCAAAGGATTAAGTTAACTAAAATGAAAAAAATAATCTGTGATAATTATAAATCAGCTTGTATATTGGCTGCTGATATTTTTGCGATGCAATTAAAAAACAAACCCGATAGTGTTTTTGGGCTTGCTACCGGAGGTACACCGCTTGGTATGTATGAGGAAATCATAGATAGAGTTAATAATGGTGAGATGGATTTTTCAAAAGCATCTGCGTTTAACCTTGATGAGTATTATCCGATTGAAGAAAACCATCCGCAGAGTTATAAGACATATATGCAGAACAACTTGTTTAACAAAGTTAAGTTTGCCAATACATATATACCTAACGGTGAAGCAGAAAATCCACATACAGAGTGTGCCGCTTATGATGCAACGATAGAATCCGCAGGAGGCATTGATTTACAACTGCTTGGCATTGGAGTAAACGGTCACATAGGTTTTAATGAGCCTTCAACATCATATTATATCGGCTCGCATGTAACGACTCTGACAGAAAGTACACTGGAAGCAAACTCCAGATATTTCAGCGAAAATGAAACTCAGCCAACAACAGCACTCACAATGGGATTGGGTTCAATTTTTAAAGCAAAGCATATAGTTTTGCTTGTGACAGGTGAAAGCAAACGAGAAATTGCAAAAAAACTCTTTGATGGGAAGCTACACACAAACATCCCTGCATGTTTCTTGCTTTTGCACCCAAATGTTACGGTTATTTTAGATGAAGCAGCGAATGGTATAGGAGAATGATTATGAAAAATACCGGAGTTATCGCAAGAGGAATAGTGACGCCAATTTTTAAGCAAAACGACGATATGGTTAGTCTTATATGCGACAGTTTGATAGAAGCGGCTGAAAATGATGGATTTACATTAAACGATAGAGACATTGTCGGCATTACAGAGGCTGTAGTTGGGCGTGTTCAAGGGAATTACGCAACTCTTGCTCAAATATCCAAAGCTGTGAGAGAAAGATTTGGATGGGAAGAAAACAATAATGAAACTCTAGGAATCGTATTTCCAATTTTATCGAGAAACCGCTTTGCTAATGTTCTGAAAGGTATAGCAGGCAGTTGTAAAAAACTATATATTTTGCTATCTTACCCATGTGATGAAGTCGGTAATGAGCTTGTCCAGCTAAACACTTGTGATGAAAAGGGAGTTAACCCGTATACCGACAGCTTCACAGAAAAAGAGTTTCGTGCAATATTTGGAAAAGCGACAATTCATAGATTTACCGGTGTAGATTACATTGATTATTACAAAGAAGTTGCAGGAAATTGTGAGATAGTTTTCTCAAACGACCCTAAATATATCTTGCGTTTTACTAAAAATGTGCTTTGCTGTGATATACATACCAGACGACGCACTCAGTCAAAGATTATTAAAGAAGGAGCGGAGCAGTGTTATTTACTGGACGATATTCTAAATAAACCTATTGATGGCAGTGGATTTAGCGAGTTTGGTTTGCTTGGCTCTAATAAAGCAACAGCCGATTCTGTGAAGCTTTTCCCACGTGATACACATAAGCTTGTAAATGATATTCAAAGCGAGTTAAAAAAGCGAACAGGAGCAACACTGGAGGTTATGGTATACGGTGACGGTTGCTTTAAAGACCCGATTGGCGGAATATGGGAGTTGGCTGACCCTGTTGTATCTCCGGCGTTTACAGATGGTTTGTCGGGAACACCAAACGAGATAAAGATAAAGTTTGTAGCGGACAATGATTTTGCAGACTTATCAGGCGAAGAGTTAAACGAGCGTATTCGCGAGAGTATCAGAAACAAAAAGGATAATCTCGTAGGAAATATGGCGGCAGAAGGCACAACACCACGCAGAATACATGACTTAGTAGGTAGTCTTTGCGATTTGGTTTCAGGCAGTGGTGATAGAGGTACTCCAATAGTATTAGTGCAAAATTATTTCAAAAACTACGCAAGCACGTAAAGGATAATAACATGATAAGACTTAATGATTTTAGTAAAATATCATCAAATATAGTGGGGCAAGCAGCACATCAATATGGCACACCTTTATATATTTATGATGAAGCGTTGATTCTCGAGCGATGTAAAGAATGTATTGATATGCCCCATGCTTATGGGCTTATTGTACGTTATGCTATGAAAGCAAACTCAAATAGAACACTATTAAAGCTTATAACTGATGCAGGGCTTCACCTTGATGCAAGCTCGTTAAACGAAGTGATACGTGCAAGTATTGCAGGTGTTCCTTATGAAAAAATTATGCTCACAACACAAGAAGTTCACACAGGAGCAGAAAGAGAAAAGCTTGAAGAATTGTTAAAAAAAGGCTTACGTTACAATGCCTGCTCATTGTTTCAACTTGAGATGATTGCACCTTATGCAGCCGCTGAAAATATTGACATTGGTATTCGCATCCATCCCGGTATCGGCTCCGGTGAAAGCGCTACAAGAAACACCGGTGATGACTACTCATGTTTTGGTATTCATCTGTCGGATATTAAAGAAGCACATAAGCTTGCAAAAAAATACGGGATAAAGTTTCACCATATACATGTGCATATTGGTTCAGGTGCGGACACAAAAATCTGGCGGCAAAATATCGATTTGTTACTTAGTATTATCGAAGAACATTTCCCTGATGCTGATACTGTTTGTTTTGGTGGTGGTATAAAAGAAGCACGTATGCCGGAGGAAACTGCTGCTGATGTTCCACTGCTTGGAAGTTATGCCAGAATGAGAGTTGAGGAGTTTTTTAACAAAACCGGAAGAAAGTTAAAAACAGAAATTGAACCGGGTACATATATTCTCGCAAACGGGGGATATGCCGTAACCAGACTCATTGATAAAAAGAAAACTACCCGTTCTAACTTTATTATCTTAGATGGTGGAATGGAAATAAATGCTCGTCCTTTACTTTATGGTTCAAAGCATCCAATATATATTGTGTCAAACGACGGAGCACGTGTTATTTCCTCAGAGTTTGACAGTACAAAACATGATTTTGAAGCTGTTGTAGCAGGGAAATGCTGTGAAAGTGGCGATAGCCAAACCCTTGATATGGACGGTCATGCTGTCCCAAGGTCGATGGTAGAGCCACATATTGAGGATATAGTTGTTATAGGTGGAGTTGGAGCATATTGCTCATCAATGTCACCGCATAATTACAACTCACACCCCCAAGCTCCGGAGGTTTTGCTAACCAAAGAGGGTGAGTTAAAACTTATACGCAAACAGCAAACCCTTGAACAAATGCTGGAGAATGAGATTTAATGATACGAGTTGGGATAGTTGGATATGGAAATGTTGCGGCAGGAGTGGTTAAAGCACTGGCTTTAGTATCTGATATGAAGCTTGTTGCAGTTTTTACCCGTCGTGACCCAAAAATAGTTTCACTTCAAGAGGGAAATGCACCAATCTTGCATATAGATACTGCAAAAGATATGAAAAATGACATTGATGTTATGCTTCTTTGCGGAGGTTCTGCAACCGATTTACCCGAACAAGCTCCGTATTTTGCAAAAATGTTTAACACCGTAGACAGTTATGATAACCATGCAAAAATCCCCGAATATATGGCAGAAATTGACAAAGCTGCATCTAAAACAACAGCAATTGTATCAGTTGGCTGGGACCCCGGTCTGTTCTCAATGATGCGTGTTCTCTTTGAGTCAATTTTACCGGATGGAAAAAACTACACATTTTGGGGCGAAGGTGTGTCTCAAGGACACTCTGATGCACTTCGCAGAATAGACGGTGTGCTTCATGCTGTGCAATACACAGTTCCTATAGAAGATTCTATAAATGAGGTTCGTTCAGGAAAATGCCCAAGTTTAACTACAGCACAAAAACATAAACGAATCTGTTATGTTGCATTAAAACCTGATGTAAACAAAGAAGAAATTGAAAAAACAATAAAATGTATGCCTCATTACTTCCAAGACTATGATACAACAGTGCATTTTGTTGAGATAAATGAATTATTCGAGAATCACTCAAAAATGCCTCATGGTGGGTTGGTTATGCACAGTGGTAACACAGGAAATAATAATCATGTTACAGAGTTTTCGTTAAAACTGGAGTCAAATCCGGAGTTTACAGGTAGTGTAATGGTAGCATACGCGAGAGCTGCTTATAGATTATCAAAAGAAAAAAATTATGGTGCAAAGACAGTTTTTGATGTACCACTTAGTTATTTATCACAAAAAGATAGAAATTTACTAATAAAAGAGTTGCTTTAAGTACAAAATAATATTATTATGTACTAACAATCATGAACAAAACTTGATGGAGGAAAATTATGAGACTATTAACAAGATCGGATTTTGATGGACTGGCTTGTGCAGCTTTATTAAAAGAACTCGGAGTTATTGACTCGTGGAAGTTCATACATCCCAAAGATATGCA
>JAITFS010000204.1 GCA_031281195.1 Oscillospiraceae bacterium | reverse complement strand
TAATGACAAGAACTTAGTAAGTAGTAAGTAGAGAGTAGAGAGTAGAGAGTAGAGAGCAGGAGGGAAATGATGAAGGTAGCAATAATTATGGGTAGCGATTCCGATTTGCTGGTAATGGTAGAAGCTGCAAAATTCTTAGAAGAGTTTAACATTCCTTATGAAGTGTCTATTGTCTCCGCACATCGAACACCAAAGAGACTTTATGAGTACGCAGAGGCTGCAAAAGATAATGGCATATCTGTCATTATAGCAGGAGCCGGTGGCAGTGCGCATCTTCCCGGTATGGTCGCTTCGATAACGACCTTACCTGTTATTGGTGTGCCAATAAAATCAAAGGTTTTGGACGGTGTTGATTCATTGTATTCGATAGTTCAAATGCCGTCTGGTGTACCGGTTGCAACTGTTTCTATAAACGGTGCAAGAAATGCAGGAATCCTTGCTGCATCGATTTTAGCATTAAGTAATGCCGAAATTGCAAAAAAACTCCAAGATTTTAAAGATGCAATGAGTGAAGCTGTCATAGTAAAAGCTGAAAAATTAGAACAATTGGGGTATTATGAATACTTATTGTGATAAAAAAATTGGAATAATTGGTGGTGGTCAGCTTGGCAAGATGATGATTCTTGAAGCTAAGAGACTTGGCTTTTATGTTGCTGTGCTTGACCCAACAGTAGATTGTCCTGCGAGTAGTATTTGCGATTTACATATAGTTTCAGATTTTAATGATGCAAAAGGTTATAAAAACCTTGCAAAACATGTTGATGTGATAACGTATGAGTTTGAGCACATTAACGCCACTATATTGGAAGAGTTGGAGTTAAAAGGACATAAGATTTATCCTTCGGTAAAAACATTAAAGAAAATCCAAAATAAGTATATTCAAAAAAGTGAACTAAAAGCAGCAGGTTTGCCTGTGCCAAGATTTGTAAAGGTTTCAAATGAAAAAGACATAGAAAATTGGATAAAGGACAATGAACTGCAATATCCTTTAATGTTAAAAACAACTACCAGTGGATATGACGGAAAAGGAAATGCAGTTATTAACTCCGCTAAAGATATCGAAGCTGCATATAAAAAACTCGGTAGTGGAAAAATAGAGTTAATGTTAGAGGAGTTTATTTTATTAGATAAAGAAGTTTCTATAATAATCTGCACTACTATAAATGGTGATAGAGAGATATATCCTGTAGCGGAAAACACTCATGTAAATAGTATACTAGATACAACCATAACACCTGCAAGAATAACCGAAACGGTTAACGATGAAATATCAGGCATTGTTGATAAAGTAATGCAAGTATTTGAAAGTGTTGGAACATTTTGTATTGAGCTTTTTATCGCAAAAAACGGAGAAGTATATGTTAATGAGGTTGCTCCAAGACCGCATAATTCCGGACATTATACAATCGAGGTTTGTTTTGCAAATCAATTTGAAAACCATATTAGAGCCATTGTAGGACTACCACTTGGTTGCACAAAGCAAACAAAACCTGCTGTTATGGTGAATCTTTTGGGTGAAAGTGATGGAACAGCAAAACTAATTGGTCTTGAAGAAGCATATAAGGATAAAAATGTTCATGTTCATTATTATGGAAAAGCTATATCAAAAATTGACAGGAAAATGGCACACTATACAGTTGTCGCAGATACGATAGATGAAGCTATAAAAAGAGCAGAAGAATTGAAGAAAATATTACATGTTGTAGGGGAGAAAGATGGATAAACTTATTGAGGAATGTGGCATAGTTGCTGTTGCACAAAATAGAGGAATTGAGGCAGCTCAAAAGGCATTTTTCGGACTAAATGGATTGCAACATAGAGGACAACAAAGTGCAGGTTTAGCAATTTGTAATGATGAAGATATTAGTTGTTACAAGGATATGGGGTTTGTATCTGAGGTACTGGATGAAAAAATCCTAAATCTTCTCAAAGGAAGCATGGCACTTGGACACGTTAAGTACGGACCCGAATCAGAAAGCTTGCAAATATGTGCTCAGCCTTTAGTTATCAGCTACAGGAATGGTTCACTTGCTGTAGCGTTTAATGGTGCATTACTAAACGGTAAAAAGCTTCGTGAAGATATGGAGGATAACGGAGCAATATTTTCTACAAAAACGGACTGTGAGGTTGTTACTTCACTTATTGCAAAAAACGATAAAAACAATATAACCGAAGCGGTTAAAACAATGATGGACAAAGTAAAGGGTGGTTATGCTATCGGTATAATGACGGGTACAGCAATAATTGGAGTGCGTGACCCCATGGGAATACGTCCTCTTGCACTTGGTAAAATAAATGATGGGTTTGCGTTAGCATCTGAGAGCTGTGCATTTGATATGATGGAAGGCGAGTTTATCAGAGATGTTAGACCGGGCGAGATTTTATTAATAGAAAACAATGAAATAACCTCTATAGACATAAAATCCGACACAAAAAGTGCTTTATGCTCTTTTGAATATGTGTATTTTGCAAGACCGGATTCAACTATTGACGGTTTAAATGTGTATAATGTAAGAGAGATGGCAGGAAAAACACTGGCTGTGGAAAATCCGGTAAAAGCAGATATTGTAGTTGGAGTACCGGACGCAGGAACACCTGCTGCTATAGGGTTTTCACTAGGTAGTGGGATTCCGTACAGACCCGGACTAATAAAAAATAAATACATAGGACGCACATTTATTCAACCGACTCAATCACAGCGTGAGATAGATGTCAGAATAAAGCTAAACCCGATAAAGCCGATGATAGAGGGTAAGTCAGTGGTGCTTGTTGATGATAGTATTGTTCGGGGGACAACAATGCGTCAGATAATTGCTTCCATACGTGGTGTTGGAGCAAAAGAGGTACACCTTAGAATAAACTCACCACCAATACGCAACAGTTGTTACTTTGGTGTAAACACACCTGATATCAATGATTTTATTGCAAATGCAAATACAATTGATGGTATTAGAGAAGAGCTTGGAGCAGATAGCTTGGGATTTCTTAGCATTGAGGGGCTTATGCAGTCTTTAGGGGGTTCTTCGTATTGTTCAGGTTGCTTTAGCGGAAATTATCCAATTGAGGTGTAAAACGACAATCCCTTTTCATAATCATATTATACTTAAAACTTTCGAAAGGAATAGTCATAACAATGACAAAATGGACGTATGAAAAAGCAGGAGTTAGCGTTGAAGCAGGGTATGATGCAGTAAAACGCATGAAAAAACATGCCAGCCGCACTATAACTCAGGGTGTGTTAGAGGGGCTTGGGAGTTTTGGCGGGCTTTTTGAGTTGCCGACAGGATATAAAGAACCTGTGCTAGTGTCGGGAACTGACAGTGTTGGCTCTAAGGTGCAGGTTGCATTTGAAATGAACATTCACAACACCATTGGTATTGACTGTGTGGCTATGTGCGTAAATGATATTATCTGCATGGGTGCAAAACCTATGTATTTTCTCGACTACATCGGTATCGGAGGGTTAGATCCAAAAATAGTAGAGCTACTTGTTGAAGGAGTTAGCGAAGGATGCGTGTTGTCCGGTTCTGCTCTAATTGGTGGTGAAACCTGGGAGCTTTCTGATATTTACAAACCCGGTGAATATGATCTGGTAGGTTTTTCTGTTGGAATTGTTGAGAAAAGTAAAATTATCACAGGAAAAGATATAAAATCAGGAGATGTGTTGATAGGTATAGCATCTTCGGGTATACACAGCAACGGATATACATTAGCTAGAAAGCTTGCAGAAGCAAAAAATATCAAATACGGTGATTACATTGACCGATTAGGTAAAACGCTTGGTGAGGAGTTTTTAACACCTACAAAAATATATGCAAAATTAATTAGTTTATTGCTTGAAAATTATGATATTAAAGGTATTGCAAACATTACCGGGGGTGGTTGGATTGAAAACATTCCGCGAATGTTTGCAACATATAGTCTAAAAGCTGTAGTTTCTAAGAATGTTGTTCCGATTCCTGAGATTTTTAATTTGATCCAAGAGTGGGGAAATGTTGACGAGTATGAGATGTACAAGACCTTTAACATGGGAGTTGGAATGGTACTTTGTGTGAGCGAATCAGAGGAAGAAGCAGTATTAAAAACGATAAATAGCACAGATGAAAAAGCATATAAAATAGGGCATGTTGAAATACGGCTAGAAGATGAAGAAAATATTGTCATAGTTTAAAAAAATAAAAGATGAGGTGAAGTGAAATTGTCACTCTTTAATCTTGCAGTTCTTATATCCGGCTCCGGAACAAATCTACAGGCGATTATAGATGCTGTGGAGTGCAGTGTTATCCCAAACACAAAAATCGCTCTTGTAGTCTCAAATAAAGAAGATGCTTATGGATTACAACGAGCAAAAAAACATGGTATTTTAAGTGTTGTTATACCTAGCAAGGATTCAACGCTATTACTAGAAGCATTAAAAAAACATAAAATTGATGGTATAGTACTTGCCGGATATTTAGCAATACTCCCGTCAGAAATAATAGAAAACTATAAAAATAAAATCATCAACATTCACCCCGCATTACTACCAAAACATGGAGGGATGGGTTATTACGGTATAAAAGTACATGAATCTGTACTAAAAGCAGGTGATAAAAACTCAGGAGCAACGGCACATATTGTTGATAACGGAGTTGACACAGGCACAATATTGGTGCAAGGCACAGTTCCGGTGTTAAAAAATGATACAGCGAAAACACTACAAAAACGTGTTTTGAGTATGGAATACAAGGTATTAACCGAAGCGGTAAAAATATTAGCACAAGAGGTAATATCGGGTGATGAAAAGCTTACGTTACAACAAAAGGAGACTGCTCCTTTGTTTTATCCAACTATGCTTAAATCAAAGAGAATATTGATTATCGGCAGTGGTGGACGTGAACATTCGATTGGTTGCAAACTAAGTCAAAATCAGGAAACCTTATTATTTTTTGCTCCCGGAAATGGTGGAACAGCACAAATTGGTGAAAATATAAACATAAATGTTGATAATATAAAAGAGCTAACAGTTTTTGCAAAAGATAATAAAATAGACCTTACAATAGTTGGTCCGGAGTTACCTCTAACATTGGGGATAGTGGACGAGTTTCGTAAGGAGGGTTTGCGTATATTTGGACCTGA
>JAITFS010000097.1 GCA_031281195.1 Oscillospiraceae bacterium | reverse complement strand
AACTCAGGTGTTCCGGTAAATGAGTAACGAACGAGGTTTTCTGCTTCTTGTATTTTACCTGTTCGCAGAAGCTGGCGGATTTCATCCAGTTTTATTTTTGAATACGGATTTGTGCGGTCGCGAAATCCACCCGACCAAACAGAGTCCTCGTTAAATTGAATCCGCTCAAACTTTGTTCCGCCAAAGACCATAGCACCCAGCCGCCCGTTACCTATTGGTAGTGCTTCTGTCCAAATATTGGTATCAGCCGGTTTTTTGTACCACAACATAGATTCGTATGACATAAAAACATTCCTTTACCGTGGGCGAGCGTCACGTACTATAGAGCCGCTAGCCGGGGTTATATTCGAGTAATACATAAGTTCAGAAACTGTTACAAGCTGATAACCTCTGTCTAATAAAGATGGAATTAATCTTTCTATAGCTTCTACTGTAGATGGTACTGTATCGTGAAATAATATTATATCTTTATCTTTTACATTTGTTATTACACGGGTAAATGTTTCATCAGCATCTTGTGTAAACCAATCTTGTGGGTCTAAAGACCAAAGAGCAACATACATTCCAAACTCCGCGACAACATCTCTACCATCAGCGTTAATTTCTCCCCAAGGAGGTCTCATGCTGGCAGGTGCTACTCCGGTTATTGCTTCAATCGCGTTATTTGTGCGTAAAAGCTGCGAACGTACAGTTGACGGTTGATTATTTCTCAGATTAATATGCGACCATGAATGATTTGCAATTTCATTACCCATATCAAACATACGTTGTATTATGTCTCTGTTGTTTGTCATTTTGCTTCCAACAACATAAAAAGTTGCCAAAACACCGAATTCTTCCAAAACATCCAGAAGCTCTTTTGTTTGTTCAACCGGTCCGTCATCAAATGTAAGAGCTACCATCGGTTTGTCAGGGTCTATTGTTCTTCTGCCTGTAAAACTGTAACTATTTGATAAACCTGTTGTTATATCAATGTTTTCATCCATTGCTGATACCCTGATGCAGAAATCCAATGACTTTGCTAATTGGAAAATATTAGAGTATACACCGTTACCAACTCTGTAGCTTGTGATATTTGCTTCTCTATTATTAATAAAAACCCTGATAATGTCAGAACCTGCACTATTAGTATTTGCAACTCTGCTTGGCGGGGTTAATCCCGGTCTGTTTTGATTTTGCCCTATATTTATATTGGTAATTCGATGAAATGAATCCCGTATCTGAGGTGCAGTTCTTTCTGCTTCTCTGAACTCATGTTCAAGTCTGAATAAATTAGTATAGATGTCATCATTAAATTGTCCATCAGTAATGTAAATAACACGATGGAATGAATCCCACATTGGTGAAAAGTTTTTTTCTGTATTTTGAAATAAAAGCGCAAGCTCAAATATGTTTATGTAAATATCGCCGTCAATCAAATATGAGCGTAGCTCTACTTGTTTATCATTAACAGTAAAAACGGGCTCAATAAGCTCTGCTTCTATTGTTTCAGAAGCACTAGCTGTTGGTAATGCACCCAATAAAATGCATACAACACATATTATCAGGATTATAGAAAGAGTTTTCTTTTTCATATAAAATCATTGTAGCATATTGGTGTATGTTTTTACAAGAAAGTTTTACCATTCTTTGTATTGATAATAATTTTTTCTCATAGTATAATAAAAATTGGAAATTGCACCGAGGAAAGATCGCACTAGTTGGGGAGATAGCGGTGCCCTGTCACCTGCAAACCGCTACAGCAGGGATGAATCCCGGTACTCGGGTCTATGGTGTGTTGTCAGCCCTTGATAAGCAGCGTTGACGAGCCGGTCTCGCGCAACGTGAATTTGTGAACCATGTCAGGCGGGGAACCGAGCAGCATTAAACAAAACCTCATGTGTGCCGCGAGGAAGCCGGTTTTGAGCCGGCTGTCAGGTTAGCGGGCATATCATATTTTCAAAGACCGGTGTGCGATCTTTCGTCGGTGCAAAGTGTCAGGAGAAAGGACTGGATTATTTATATGTATCAAGCTTTATACAGAAAATACAGGTCTCAAACCTTTAGTGATATAGTCGGTCAAGACCATATCACCAACACACTTCAGCAACAGCTTATTAATGATAGGCTTTCTCATGCGTATTTATTTGTCGGTACACGCGGCACAGGCAAAACATCTTGTGCAAAGATTTTATCACGAGCTGTAAACTGTCTTGATTTAAAAGATGGAAATCCTTGCAATGTTTGTGTTTCTTGTGTTGGAATTGAAGAAGGCAGCATACTTGATGTATTGGAGCTAGATGCTGCTTCTAATAATAAAGTTGACGATGTACGAGCATTACGTGATGAAGCGATTTACACTCCGGCTACAACAAAAAAGCGTGTATATATCATTGATGAAGTTCACATGCTCACAACACCAGCATTTAACGCTTTGTTAAAAATCCTGGAAGAACCACCACCGCATATTTTATTCATACTCGCAACCACGGAGCTTCATAAAGTACCTGCTACAATTCAAGGGCGTTGCCAGAAGTTTTCATTTAAAAGATTATCTCGCGACGAAATTATCAACCGGTTAAAAATGATTTCAACAAAAGAAAACCTCAACTTAACAGATGAGGCTGTTGAAAAACTTACTTCTCTTGCAGATGGTTCAATGCGTGACGGTATATCATTACTTGACCAATGCATTACAAGCAAAGAGATAGATTTACAGCATGTGTTAGATACTATTGGACTTCCAAGCCAGCAAAATCTGATACGTTTATTAACTGCAATTGGTGAGAAGGATATTAACACAGCACTAAAAATTATTGACACGTTATATGATGAGGGTAAGGATATGACATCTTTGCTAAATGAATTATCGTCATTGGTTCGCGATTTATTGATTTACAAAATCTCACCGGAATCAGGCTTGATAAACCCAAATAGTGATTTAAACGATTTAGAATCGCTCTCAAAAATTCTTACATCAGAACAGTTGTATAAATACTTAGATTCATTAGGTGATGCGATATTCGGATTATCAAAAGGTAATCAGCCAAGGTTGGCTGTTGAAATGTGTTTATTTAGGTTATGTGAAAAAGGAGTTGTATAATTATGGCAAAAGGTGGATTTCGAGGTGGAAACCTCGGAGGTGGCATGAATATGAACATGCTAAAGCAAGCTCAAAAAATGCAAGAGGACTTGATGAAAATGCAGGTCGAAATGGAAAGTCAAACATATACTGCAAACTCTGGCGGTGGTGTTGTCACTGCTGTTGTTAGCGGTAAACGAGAGCTTATGGAGTTAACAATCGACCCTGATGCTGTTGACCCCGACGATGTAGAAATGCTCCAAGACCTTATCGTCGCTGCGGTAAACGAAGCTCTCAGAAAAGCAGAAACCAGCATGAGCGACTCAATGTCAAAACTCACAGGCGGTCTAAACCTCGGATTTTAGGGATAGCTTGCTGTGTGATAATACTATTCAAAGCGCATTGTGTTTAGCACTTCATATAGGGCATCGCGTTGTTCGTTGTTTTCGTAGCTGATTACGAAGGCAAGTGCGAGGTCACTATTTGCTAAATCGTGAAGCCACACCTCGTAAGTTGTACCATCTTGTTCCGCTCTGGCATGGTGACCATTTATCTGTGAACCACGTATTGAATCAAAACCTATATATTCAGTAGAAGCACCGCCGGTATAGTTATTTAAGAACACCTCAGCTTCTATTGACATGCTATGAGCGGCAACAAACAAGTGACTAATTTCAAGCGTTGCCACACCTCCGCCTGAATAAATAAACCACCAGTCTAAATCAGTTTCTTCAAAATCAAAGAGTTCTTCTCTGGCAAATATCACCAGATGACTGTTGTCTGTTACTAAAAATGAGTGCCGCATACCCTGCGGGTCCGGGTTTGGTGTTAGTGACGGGGTATCATCTCCACTACCATTTGGGTCATCTCCATTGTCGTCATCAGGGTCAATCACATTTACACCATCCGGAATTAAACCATCGTCCGGCTCTATACCACGGTTTATAACAATGAGTTGTATACTAAACACAATAATAGCTATTATACTTACCAGTGTAAGTCCCAACAGTAGATTCTTAAATATATGATTCATAATTTAATTCCTTTACTTTAGTTTCTCAATTCCGATTTTTATACGACGCAGCACTTCTTCTTTTCCTAAGATTTCACAAATTTCTACAGCACCGCCCGGTGTAACTGACTTGCCTGCAACCGCTATACGAACAGGCCACATCAGGGTTGCATTTTTTACGTCTAAATCTACTGCCATTTCCTTTAGCATATAACTTATTGGCTCATTTGTCCACTCTGTAAGGTTTTCAAATCCGGATTTAGCAGCAATTAGCATATCATAAGCAATTGTTTTGTCAATTTTTGATTTTTGATGAATATACAAATCCGTTTCATAATCCGGCAATGCTTCAAAAAAGTCTATTTTCTCAGGTATATCACTTAGTTTCTCGCAACGCGCTTGTAATAAACGTGCAATTGAATCTATTGAGATATTCTCATTATGGATTGCTTTTTTTATGTATGGAGTGGCAATCTCTGTAAACTCTTCAGGCGACATTTTTCGTATATACTCACTGTTAAAATGATTTAGTTTTATTATATCAAAAATAGCAGGTGCTTTTGATATACCGCTTATATCAAAGACTTCAAGCATTTCTTGGAGTGTAAACAATTCTTGCTCACCACCCGGACTCCAGCCAAGCAGTGCAATATAGTTTAGTACAGCATCAGGTAAATATCCCAAAGCAATCAAATCATCATAAGTTGGGTCACCATGACGTTTTGAAAGTTTATTTTGAGCATCACGCATGACGGGAGATACAGTTATATATATTGGTATTTCCCAGCCAAAAGCATCATAAAGAATGTTATATTTCGGAGCTGAGCTTAAATACTCACTACCTCGCATAACATGTGTTATTCCCATCAAATGGTCGTCTACAACATTTGCAAAATTATATGTTGGCATACCATCACGTTTTATTAACACCATATCGTCGAGTATTTTATTTGGTGTTGTGATTTTTCCAAAAACCACATCATCAACTGTAGTTTCACCTTCTTTTGGTGCTTTCATACGAATAACATACGGCTCACCTGCGTCAACCCGCTGCTTTGAACCTTCATAAGGTAAATCTCTGCAAACATCAACTAATAATACAGTATCATCTTTTTCTTCTTTTTCGCAAAAACAATAATATGCCGCTTTTTTCTCACAAAGCTTTTGTGCGTGCGTTTTGTAAAGCTCTTTTCTTTCACTTTGTCTATATGGAGCAACAGGACCGCCAATGTCAGGGCCTTCATCATATATTAACCCTGTGTCTCTTAGCGTTTTTATTATTACCTCCTCTGCTCCTTCGACATATCTCGCTGTATCGGTATCTTCAATACGGAGGATAAAAATTCCGCCTGCTTTTTTTGCGATTAGATATGTATAAAGCGCAGTGCGAAGCCCACCAACATGCATATATCCTGTTGGGCTTGGTGCAAATCTTGTGCGTACCTTGTTATTTAACATTGTTAACAATTTCCTTTTCCAGTTCTAAGTAAGCGACCTTACCTACAAGTGTGCGTGGAAGGTCTTTTCTGTATTCAAACTCTGATGGCATCGCATATTTTGCTATATTTTTTATACAATGCAAACGAATTGACTCTTTGATTTCATCTGTTGGCTCTTGATTATCCCGTAGAGTTATAAACGCTTTAATCCGTTGCTTTTTATACTCATCGGGTACTCCAATAACACAGCTTATCAAAACATTTTCGTGTGATTCGATTGCGTTTTCAAGCTGAGTAGGATAAATACTATACCCTGCGGAAACAATCATTCGTTTCATTCGCTGGCGAAAATATATAAATCCTTCCTCATCTATTATACCTAAATCACCTGTGTGTAACCAGGTTTTTCCATCATCGTGAGTTTTGAGTGTTTGTGCTGTTTCTTCCTCGTTGTTATCATAACATTTCATCACTGTAGGACCTGATATAACGATTTCGCCTTCTTCACCATATGGAAGACTCTCTCCGGTATTTGGTTTTACTATTTTGTAAAGCATATCAGGATATGGTATGCCTATACTTCCCTCTTTGTGGTAATTGCGAGGTGTAAGGCAGCTTGCTGTGACACATTCTGTCAGACCATAACCCTCACGTACTTGCTCCGATGAACCACGTTCCTTTAAGAATGTATCAACCTTACGTTTTAGCTCAACCGAAAGTGTATCACCACCGGAGAAAAGTCCTTTTAGTTGAGATAAATCCAACGTTTCTACATTATCCAGTTTTAGCATTGCTTCATAAAGAGTAGGCACTCCTGCAATATAATGAGGTTTTGTCTTTTTAAGTAGTTTTAAGTATGTTTTTATTGAAAACTGAGGTACTAAAATGATTGTAGCTCCGGAAATCAGAGTTGTATGCACACACACTCCAAGACCGAACCCATGAAATATCGGCATAATAGCGAGCATTTTTCGATCTGATTTAACACAATCACCTGCTGCAATTGTTTGCATTGCCAGAGCGTTAAAATTTAGATTTGTTAAAACTATGCCTTTATTTGTACCCGATGTGCCTCCGCTGTATAAAATCGCCGCAACATCATTACCACCACCGGCAGCATCAAATTCTCCGTCATATTTACTTCCGTTTTGTAATAAATCATTGTATCTGAGAATGTTATCCTTTGTTGGAAAACGCGTGATTTTTCTGCCTTTTGAATATTTGTATAAAAACTTTTTCAGACCTGATAAACCGTCTTCAATTCCTGTTAAAATAAGTTGTTTTGCATCTGTTCTTGGTAAAATATTTAACAGTTTTTCAGAAAATTGGTCTAATGTAAATACAGCAACACTTTTACTGTCTTTTATATATCTTACCAGCTCCTCCTCCGCCGACAAAGGATGCACCATATTTGCAATTGCTCCAATGTGGTTTAGAGCATAAAACATTATTACAGCTTGCGGGGTATTTGGCATACATATTGTAACTCTATCATTTTTATTTATACCTGATGCTTTTAGTCCACGAGAGCATAAGAGTATTTCATCGACAAAATCCTTATGCGTTTTTGTGCATCCAAAAAATTCATACGCTTTTACATTCGGATGTTCAAACGCAGCCTTAAAAACAAGCTCTGCCATCGAACAATCAGGATAGTTCAGAGTATGCGGTATGTTACCGTATGAAGCTAACCAAGGAGTTTCGATTTTCATTGTCAAAGTCTACCACATCAGCAAAAAAAAGTAAATATTGCAAAATGCTATATACTTATAGTATAATCAGAAAACCAGATTGTCATGTCGCAACAACGTAGCGATTGGCGTAAAGGATTAGTATGAGCTCAAAACGATTTGCAAAGTATGTACAAACTGATAAACGGTGTCACCTGATTGGTATTGGTGGTGTGTCAATGTCACCACTGGCAATTATTCTTCATAATTCAGGCATTGATGTATCGGGTTCTGATATAAATGAAAGTACTGTTGTAAACGAGCTTCGTGAGCTTGGTATAACTGTGTCTGTTGGTCACCATGCTGACAATATCGCCGGTGCCGGATATATCGTGCGTACTGCAGCGGCTCGTGATGACAATGTCGAGGTTGAAGCCGCATTAAAAAAAGGAATCCCTGTGTTTGAACGCGCCGAAGCATGGGGTCATATAATGCGTAGTTATAAGGATGCATTGTGTATATCAGGTGTTCATGGTAAAACAACAACAACCTCTATGGTTTCACGTATTTTACTCGCAGCCGGAGCAGACCCGACAGTTATGATTGGCGGCACTCTTCCAAAAATCGAATCAGGTTGTCTGGTCGGAAAAGGTGATATAATTGTACTGGAAGCATGTGAGTATTATAACTCTTTTCATAATTTTTACCCGACAGTAGCTCTTATCTTAAATATTGATGCAGACCATCTTGATTTCTTTGAAAATTTAGATGGTCTTAAAAGTTCTTTCCGTCATTTTGCTTCACTTGTTCCTGATAATGGTTATATTATTTGTAATGGTGATGATGAGAATACAATGGATGCTCTTACAAAGCTTGACAGAGAACTCATAACATTTGGTTTTAACGAGTTTGCAACAGTTACAGGGAAGCCAATAAGATTACGTGGAACAAATGTAAAAACCTCCGGCCGTCATCCGTCGATGGATATTTCATTTGACGGAAATCATGTATGCAGTATTAAATTGCGGATTCCCGGTGTGCATAACTTAAAAAATGCTCTAGCCGCCGCAGCAGCATGCCTTTATATAGGTATTTCACCAAAGATTATAGAGGATGAGCTACTTGAATACAGCGGTGTTGGCAGACGTTTTGAGTACAAAGGTTCGTATAATGGTGCTGATGTTTTTGACGATTATGCACACCACCCGTGTGAGCTTGGCGCTTTAATAGATGCTGTATCTACCTTTGATTGTTACAACCGTTTTATCATAGCTTTTCAACCTCATACCTACTCCAGAACAAGAGCGTTGTTTGACGACTTTGTCGCAGAGCTTAAGAGACCCGCTGTTGTCTTTTTAGCTGATATTTATGCAGCAAGAGAAAATCCTATCGAGGGAGTTTCTTCAAGTATTCTCGCAGATTCTGTACCCGGTTCTGTTTGTATTTCTGATTTTGAAAAAATGACAGATAAGATAGCGGCTATTGCACAAAAAGGTGATATTGTGATAACTGTAGGTGCAGGTGATATTTATAAAGTCGGTGAGCTATTGGTAAATCGATAAACTTTTGGTTAGCTATAAAGAGTTCATGTAATGTCTACTTGACACTACACGGAAAACAAAGGGAGTGCAAAAATGCAACTCCCCTTACTTTTTATGATTTTAATAATATTTACTGTGGTGGGTTTTGCTGTGCTATTGGGTTTTCTTTAGATATTTTTTCGTAATATATTGCCTCAACAATTCCCATAAGTATTGGAGTAAGTGCGAATATTACAAGAAATACAGGTATAAATATAATTGCTAAGATTGGTAATAAACCAATTAATAACGAAGGAATAAAAACTGCTGCACCTATGCAAATTCCAATTATAAGATCAGTTAGGAACATTTTTCCTCGATAACCTTTTGTTAACAGCATAGATTTTTTAAGTGCTTCTGTTGCTTCAATATTAGCATCTTCTATCATTATGTATGGAGTCATGCGGTATGAATAAGATTTCACTATACCGGGTATAAAGAAGAGCATTGACCATATTATAATCCAAAGTTGTCTCCATGCCATTCCTCCGGCATTACGCATGAACTTACCTTTGCCAAAACCTTCAAATAGTTGTGTTGCGCTGATTTCCTGACCTCTAAATGCTTTTAAGTATACATTCATCATACCTAGTTGAATAACAAATGTAACAGGTATTGTAATGATTGGAATAACGCCAAAAACAATTACCAAATATATCATTAACACAGATAATAATGAGATTCCCCAAAGGAGTATTGGTTTTTTAAAGAGAAATGCGAATGCTTTTGAGAAAACATCACCAATGAATCCCGGTTGAGCCATTGGATGTGCATGATATGGATGCGGCGCTCCATAAGGTGGTGGCGCTCCATAAGGAGGTGGAGGCGGTGCTCCGTAAGGTGGCGGTGGTTGTTGTGCTGGATCATATTGCGGTGGTGGCGGTGGAGATGGCGGCGGTGGTGGCGGTGGTGGCGGCGTTGGTGGAGGTGGCGGTGGCGGTGGAGGTGCTGCAGGTGCAACTTCTTGTACAGGTTCTGCTTGTGGTGCTGCTTCTTGTGGTGTTTCGTTTTTAACTGCTGTACCACACTGTCCGCAGAAGCTTCCTGCTGCAACTTCGTTGCCGCAATTTGGACAAAACATAGTATAACCCCTTCCTTATTGAAAAATAGTTTTTTAGTATTGCAATATTATATTACTAAATATTAATTGTCAATACAAAACATCATTTTGTAATCATTTGTCATAAATAATTATGCAGTGGGTTTGTAATTTTAGTAAAAAATATTCTTATATGGTCTCGGAAAGCGGAACCATGGATGGTGTAGCGCCGAACCTCTGCACATGGATGTGCAGGCGTTCGGAAAAGAGACTATCATAAGAATATTTTTACAATTATTATTGTATTTAGTTGTGGATTGTTGATTTTTTTGGTATACTACCTAGATGAAATATGAGAATTGGAACATTATTGGTTTTGACAGAGCAAATGCAGTGAATTTCTTACAAAATGGTATAAACCCACTGGTTTCTGTTTTTTTATCTTCGAGAGGAATTACAGAGCTAAAGGAAGCTCAAGCATTTATTAACAAAGACTCTGCGGTGTTTTACGACCCGTTTTTGATGGCTGATATGGATAAGGCCGTAAAAGCAATAAAAAAGGCTGTAAAAGACAAGGAGCGCTTTGCTATATACGGCGATTACGATGTTGACGGAATGACAGCCAGTGTTGTTCTTGCAAAGTGGTTGGAGTCACAAAACGCTGAGTACAAAATATATATCCCTGAACGTGCAGGTGACGGTTATGGACTTAACAAAGCTGCTATTGAAACACTTTCTGAGCAAAACTACAAGTTTATCATCACCGTTGACTGCGGAATAACAGCAAAAGATGAAGCACTTTATGCAAGTGAGCTAGGTATGAAGCTCATTATCACCGACCACCACGAGTGTAGAGATGAACTGCCAATAGCAGAAGCAGTGATAAATCCTAAACGTCCCGACTGTGCTTATCCATATAAATCACTGGCAGGTGTAGGCGTTGCATTTAAGTTGGTTTGTGCATTAGAAAATGATTACCTATCTGCTGGAATTTTCGATAAATATATTGAGTATGTTGCAGTTGGCACTGTTGCTGATGTAATGCCGCTAACAGGTGAAAACCGAGACCTTGTCAGACTTGGACTCGAGAAAATAAACACCAATCCCGAGCCTTGTTTTCGCAGTATTTTACTTGATATAAACTCAGAAATAAAAGAAGTCACTACAACAACTATAGGATATACTATCGCACCGAGGTTAAATGCTGCAGGTAGAATGGGTGAGCCAATGATTTCTGTAAATCTTATGCTCACCGATGATGAAAACGAAGCAAAAGCTCTTTCTGCAAAGCTTAACGAGTTAAATACAAAAAGACGGGAATTAGAGACAGAAATATATGACAGTGCAATAAAAATGTTAGGTGATGATATTCCTGACACCCCAATCATTCTCAGTAGTACAAAATGGGATCAGGGTGTTACCGGTATAGTCGCAGCAAAAATAGCCGAGCGTTTTCAACTCCCGACAATAGTTATCAGCATTGATGAGGATGGAATCGGACGTGGTTCGTGCCGCAGTTTTGGCTCTTTTTTATTATACGACGCATTATGTACTTGTGAGGATTTATTTGACAATTTTGGAGGTCATGAAAAAGCTGCCGGTATAACAATTCCTGAGAAAAATATTGATAAACTGCAAAAATCATTATCAGCTTTTTATCAAGAGAAAAAAGATGAGATTAGTAAATATTCGCTGGAAATTGACTTTGAAATAGAAAAACCAAACGAGTTATTGTTAATAAAAAATATCGAAGAGTTAAAAAGTTTAGAACCATTTGGCAGAGGTAATCCCACTCTAAAAGCGTGTATGCTTAATGTAAAGCTTGTTTCTTTATTATCAATAGGAAACGGAAAACACTCAAAGCTTAAGGTCGAAAAGATGGTATTCGATAAAGACGGAAACAAAGAACCATTTATTATGGAGTGTATTTTCTTTACTGTTACAAATGATGAGCTTGGTGTTAAGGTTGGAGATTATATTGACGTGGTATTTGAACCTCAAAAAAATGAGTTTCGTGGTCTGTGTAATTTACAGTTGCAGTTACTGGATTTAAGGCGAAGTAAGGGATAAAAATGATTACTGTAGGAGAAAGATATAACCAACTCGAGGCTGCAATTAAGGAGTATTTACCGATTGCAAATGAGGAGCGTATTCGCGCAGCTTTTGAATTTGCACGAATAGCGCATGGTGATCAACTTCGTAAGGATGGCAGCGAGTTTATAACGCATCCACTTGCTGCTGCTGAAATAGTTGCAGAGATTGGCATGGACGAAGACTCTATATGTGCCGCTCTACTGCACGATTGTATAGAGGACACAGATGCTACAGTTGAAGAGATAGAGAAGCTTTTTGGCTCTGATGTTGCCAGAATTGTTGACGGTGTCACAAAGCTGACCCGTGTTACTTATACAAGTGCAGAAGATGCGCAGATGGAAAACTTTCGTAAAATGCTCTTTGCAATGGCTCAGGATATTCGCGTAATTTTAATTAAGCTTGCCGATAGACTTCACAACACAAGAACTATGGAATATGTTGAACCGGAAAAACAACGTGAAAAAGCTTTGGAAACTATGGAAATGTATGCTCCAATCGCACATAGACTTGGTATGCAAAGATTAAAATGGGAGCTTGAGGATTTATCTATTCAATATCTTGACCCCGTTGCATGTACTGAAATACTGGAAGGACTCAAGCATAGGCACGTTGAGGATGAAGCGTTTTTAGAAAGTATACGAAACCGTTTAACAGACCGTTTGAGTGAATTTGGGATTTCTTGTCAAATCACTGGACGAATAAAACATTTGTATAGTATTTACAGAAAAATGTTTAGCGAGAACTTATTACTTTCTGAAATACTTGACTTACATGCATTTCGTATAATTGTTAATGATGTTGCCGATTGTTACAATGTACTTGGGCATATACATGAGGTATTTCGCCCCATCCCCGGTTGTTTTAACGATTATATCGGCACACCAAAACCAAATATGTATCAGAGCCTGCACACCAACGTTATCGGTAGTGACGGTATACCCTTTGAGGTGCAAATACGAACATGGGAAATGCACCAAACAGCAGAGTATGGTATTGCAGCACATTGGAAATACAAGGAGGGCAAAAGCGGAAAAGTTGCCGATGAAGAAAAGTTTGCATGGGTCAGACGTTTGCTCGAAACGCAACAGGATAGTGATGCTCAGGAGTTTATCCAAGCTCTGCAGGTAGATATGTTTGCTGATGAGGTTTTTGTTTTTACACCTCGTGGTGATGTTGTAAATTTACCGATGGGGTCAACGCCGATAGATTTTGCATATAGTATACACTCCGAAGTCGGAAACAGAATGACCGGAGCAATGGTAAACGGGCGAATGGTACCTTATACGCACACTCTTGGTAATGGTGATGTTGTAAAGATTTTAACATCAAATGCTGCAAAAGGACCAAGTCGTGATTGGCTCGACATCGTAAAAAGCCCCGAAGCCAGAAATAAAATACGACAGTGGTTTAAAAAAGAAAAACGTGATGAAAATATAATTCACGGCAAGCTTTCTTTTGAATCAGCTATGCGACACGCAAGCTTACAAATCACTGATGCTATGCAAGATGATGTTTTCTCAAAGGTGCTCACTAGCTTATCATTTACTTCTGACGAAGAAATGTATGCGGCTGTTGGATATGGTGGTATCACAGCAACCAAGGTTGTTAGCAAAATACGCGAGGAACTCAGAAAAATTGCTAAGTCAAAGAAAACAGAAGAAGAAAAGATAGAAGAGAAAATTAACAAAGTAGTTACAAAAAAAAGAGACCCGCAAGGAATAACTGTTGACGGATTAGACAATTGCCTTATTAAGTTTGCACGCTGTTGCTCACCAATACCCGGTGACCCGATTATTGGGTTTATTACCCGTGGTTTTGGAGTTTCTGTACATCGGCAGGATTGTCATAACTATTTAAGGTCACAAAATGAACCTGAGTCAGAAAAAGGCAGATGGGTACGTGTTTTTTGGGAACAGGAAGAAGATAGCTTGTATTCAACTATAATTGATGTACAAGTGCATGACAGAGTTGGTATAGTTGTAGATGTGGCTTCTGTCTTAAATGCGTTAAATGTAAAAATAACATCGTTTAATGCAAGGGTTATACAAGGAGAAGGAACACAGATAACTATAGTTGTTGATATTCACAACCGTGATGAGTTAGTGTCGGCAATGGCAAAAATTATGTCCGTTTCCGGTGTAACAGACGTAAGGAGAGCAGACGGATGAGAGCAGTTGTAACAAGGGTTTTATCTGCATCAGTTGAAATTGATGGTGTAATAACAGGAAAAATTGATAATGGTTTTTTAGTTTTGCTTGGTATAAAAGATACTGATACAAGCGAAAATGTTGTTTGGCTTGCATCAAAGATTTGCAATCTGCGAATTTTTGCAGATGACGATGGTAAGATGAATCTCGATTTAAAATCTATCGGTGGCAAGTTGCTTGTTATATCTCAGTTTACACTATATGCAGACACAAAAAGCCGACGTCCCGGATTTACAACAGCGGCAAAACCCGATGTAGCAATACCGTTGTATGAACTGTTTATCAAGGAATGTAGAGATGCAGGTTTTACTGTCGAAACAGGAGTATTTGGTGCAATGATGAATGTATCATCAATAAATGAGGGTCCGGTAACAATTGTACTGGATACAAACGATTAGTTTGAAAGGAACATATTGCTGTTTTGGACGATATTATTGAAGGCATAGTTAGCAATATTGTTTTCTCAAATGCCGAAAATGGATATACCGTATTTAGAATAGACACAACTGAGGAAGCTGTTACTGCCGCAGGGAATGTTCCTGCGATTTCTCTTGGAGAAAAGCTGGTACTTACCGGCTCGTGGATGACTCATCCTCAATATGGTGAACAATTTAAGGTTGTAACTTACGAAACACGCACCCCAACAGGAGAAGAAGAAATCTTCCGCTATTTATCAACCGGTGCGGTCAAAGGTATCGGACCTGCTAAAGCACGTGATATTGTAGACAGGTTCGGAGCAAATGCTCTTAGTGTTATTGAGCATGACCCTGATTCATTAGCGGCAATAAAGGGTATATCTTTAAGAAGCGCTCGTACTATTGGGGATAACTTTCGCCGCAGAGCAGGACTTAGACGGCTTGTAGTATTTTTAGGCGGGTATAATATTAAACCACTTATCGCTACTCGTGTATACAAAGACTATGGTGATGATTCTGTTGATGCAATTTGTGATAATCCATATTTAATTGTTTCTGAGGATTATGGAGCAGATTTTTTCGAAGCTGATACGATTGCACTTGACTTAGGCTTTGATAGTGACAGTCCACCACGTATTTCTGCAGCGCTTATATATGAGTTGGTACATAACTTAAACAACGGTCATACTTTTATACCAAAGGATAAATTAACCGTTGCGGTTAATACCTTGATTGGAGTTAATCATGAAGCGATTGTTGATGCTCTTGATACTTTATGTGAATATGGTGATATTATTATTGAGCAGATTGCAAATGTTGAAGGTTGTTATTTAAAGCACATTTACGAAGCTGAGGAATACCTGGCAAAAAGAATATTAGAGATGGTTGATAGTAATCAAATAACTATAAAAACTCATAATAATATTACTAAAACAAGCTCGATACCATATTCAGCAACACAAAAAGAAGCTATATCCTTAGCCACAAAAAGTGCAATACTGGTATTAACAGGTGGACCCGGCACAGGTAAAACAACTACTGTCAGTGGTATATTGGAAATGTTTGATAATAATGGACTAAAAACTGTTCTTTGCGCACCAACCGGACGTGCTGCAAAACGTCTTTCGGAGCTGACGGGACGAGATGCTGCAACCATACATCGACTGCTAGGAGCAGGACATAACGACAGTGGCAAAACAACATTTGAGCATGACGAGTTAAACCAGCTTGATGCTGATGCTGTAATTGTTGATGAATGTTCTATGATAGATATACTTCTTATGTATGCACTCTTAAAAGCTATAAAACCGGGTTGCCGTTTAATAATGGTGGGTGATGCCGACCAGTTACCGCCTGTCGGACCGGGTAATATGTTTTCTGATGTTATACGAAGCGGAATTATTCCTGTTATTGTTTTATCTGAAATATTCAGGCAATCAGAGGGTAGTGGAATTATTAAGTGTGCACATGGTATCAACAATGGTGAAATGCCTGATTTGACCGAAAAATACACAGATTTATTCTTTATGCGACGTCAGTCAGAAGAACAAATAGCTCAAACAGTTGCCGAGCTTTATAGCGAAAGATTACCAAAAAACATGGGTATTGACCCTTCGCTTATTCAAGTGCTTTCACCGACCAGAAAACGAGGTGCAGGTACGGTTGCTTTAAATGTTTTACTGCAAGATAAGTTAAATCCCCAAAGTATTCAAAAGGGTGAAAAACAATTTGGTAATTTTCTGTTCCGTACAGGTGACAAGGTCATGCAAATAAAAAATAATTATGACATCATCTGGCAAAGTCCCGATAAAAGAACTGCCGGAACAGGAATCTTTAATGGTGATGTTGGAACAGTTCGTGAGGTGGATCACAACAGAGAAGCCATTACTGTAGATTTTGAAGAAAAGCTTGTAACTTATACTTTTGACCAACTCCATGAGTTAGAGCCTGCATTTGCTATGACAGTGCATAAATCGCAAGGCAGTGAGTACCATACGGTTATTTTAGCGATGACTTCTGCTGCTCCCCCGTTATTAACAAGGAGTATTCTATATACGGCAATAACCAGAGCGAAGAGTCTGCTTGTTATTGTTGGTAGTGTTGAGGTTATGCAGCAGATGGTTGCAAATGATAAGAGGCAGAAGCGATATAGCGGGTTGAAAACAAGGTTGGTGAAATGAAATTTTTAACATTTATTCTTGATTTGCTTTTTCCGCCGAAATGCGTTTTTTGCGGGAAGGTCCTTAACAAAAGTGGTGATGATTTATGTGATAATTGCACAGAAATGTTACCTTATACTGCTAATTTTGGACGGCAAGATGGAGAAAACTTTGACTTTTGCCTCACTCCGTTGTATTATAAGGATGAGGTTAGACACTCAATTTTACGCTATAAGTTTAGAGGAGCAACACAATACGTTGATATATATGGAGAAATACTCGCCGACTGTATTCATGCTTGCCCCGATGTAGAATACGACCTTATATCATGGGTACCTCTCAATGAAAAACGCAAACGCAAACGTGGTTACGACCAGGCAAAACTACTGGCACAAGCAACAGCATTAAAGCTGGGTGAAGAAATAACCGAAACATTAAATAAACCACACAATGTAAAAGCTCAATCAGAGCTTGGTGACAGAACAGAACGTAGTGCAAATATCAGCGGAGCTTTTGTAGTGACAGACACAGAAATTATTAAAGATAAACGAATTCTTTTGATTGATGATATTATAACAACCTGTTCAACACTGGAAGAATGTGCAAAAGTTTTATTATCAGCAGGAGCAAAAAGTGTATTATGTGCAACACTTGCACGAGGAGAATAAATGGTACTAGGTAGAGACATTGGAATAGATCTGGGTACAACATCAGTTTTACTTTCTACACGCGGAAAAGGTGTTATTATGCGTGAACCTGCTGTTGTTGCAATGGATAGAAATACCGGACGTTTGTTAAACGTTGGTATGGCAGCACAAAGAATGTTAGGCAGAACACCGGGAAACATTGTTGCAATACGACCTATGCATGAGGGTGCAATATCGGACTACGACATGACGGAGCGAATGCTCAAGGAGTTTGTCCGTAAAGCGCTTTCTTTTTCTATGATAAAGCCACGGATAATAATATCAGTTTCATCAGGTATTACGGAGGTTGAAGAACGTGCTGTTATAGATGCAGCTATCGCAGCAGGTGCTCGAAAGGTTTATCTCATGGAAGCACCTCTTGCCGCTGCTATTGGTGCAGGATTGGATGTTGCAAAACCTGATGGACACATGGTTATTGATATTGGCGGAGGTACAATCGATATTGCAGTGCTTTCGCTCTCAGGAGTTGTAGAGTCCATTTCCTTGAAAATTGGCGGTGAAGCATTTGACCATGAGTTGGTTAAATACATCAAACGTACGCACAATGTATTTATCGGAGAAAACACAGCAGAGGAACTAAAGAAAAGTATAGGCTGCGTATGGAATCGCCCTGAAACAGTTGCTGTTGAAGTTAAAGGACGTTGTTTGCTGACAGGGTTGCCGCGTTTGATTGCTGTTAGTTCTGATGACGTTTTAGAAGCATTTGGTGAAATAACCGAGCGTATAGTCGAAGCAGTTTACGATGTTCTTGAGATAACATCTCCTGAGCTGGTTGCTGATATTTCCGAAAATGGAATAATTTTAACAGGTGGAAATAGTCAGCTCTGGGGTTTTGATAAACTAATTTCAAACCGCACTCACATTGCAACTTATATTGCAGACGATGCGGATTTATGTGTTGCAAATGGTTTAGGAAAAGCCTTAAACTGGGTAGGCGATATGAGCGAGGGTACAATAAACCTCGCAAGACGAAAACAAATGAGAATGTAAGAACTAGGGAGGATAATTTTTAAATGGCAAAAAGACAGTTTAAATCAGAATCAAAACGTTTATTGGAGTTAATGATTAACTCAATCTACACACACAAGGAGATTTTCCTTAGAGAATTAATATCAAACGCATCAGATGCAATTGATAAGCTATGCTACATAGCTCTAACTGACGATAAGGTAGGTCTTGCTCGTGATGATTTCAAAATCAATATAGTTGCAGACAAGGATAAAAGAACCCTTACAATTAGTGACAATGGTGTTGGTATGACAGCATCCGAGCTTGAGTCAAACTTAGGAGTTATTGCCAGAAGTGGTTCATTGCAGTTTAAGAAGGAAATGGACGAAAATGCAGCGGACAAAGCTGCTGATAACGCTTCAGATTTAGATATAATCGGGCAGTTTGGTGTTGGATTTTATTCGGCATTTATGGTCGCTAAAAAGGTCACAGTTATTTCCCGCGCGTATGGTGATAGTGGTGACGGTGAAAATAATGCAAGTAAGTGGGTTTCCTCAGGTGCTGATGGTTACTCAATAACAGCATGTAAAAAAGACACACCCGGTACAGAAATCATCATAGATATAAAAGAAGACACAGATGATGAGAAATATTCTAAGTATTTAGAGGAATATACATTAACAAATCTAGTCAAAAAATACTCTGATTATGTTCGCTGGCCAATATTTATGGATGTTACCAAAAGCCGTCAAATTGAAACTGACGAAAAAGATAAAGACGGAAACAATAAAAAAGAATGGGAAGACTATATAGAAACAGAAGTCATAAATAGTCGTGTACCTATATGGCAACGTCCAAAGAGTGAAGTTTCTGATGATGAGTGTGCCGAGTTTTATAAAGAAAAGTTTCTAGACCAAGCTGACCCTGTTGCAGTCATTCGTGTGTCCGCAGAGGGATTGGTCAGCTACAATGCTATGCTCTTTATTCCGTCGGTTGCTCCGTATGACTATTTCACACGAGAGTTTAAAGCAGGATTACAATTATATTCCTCCGGTATTATGATAATGGAGCATTGCTCCGATATTTTACCTGAGCATTTTAGATTTGTACGTGGAGTTGTGGATTCGCAAGATTTCTCATTGAATATATCACGTGAGTTACTTCAACATGACCGTCAACTAAAAGTAATTTCTACAAATATCGAAAAGAAAATAAAAACAGAATTAAAAAAGCTGATGGACGATGATATTGAAAAGTATGAGACCTTCTATAAAGCCTTTGGTATACAGTTAAAGTACGGAATTGCTAATGGTTACGGTATGAACCGTGATTTGTTGGCTGATCTTATCATGTTTTATTCGTCAAAAGCAGAAAAGCCGATTCCGCTTGCTGAATATGTAAAAAATATGCCCGAGGAGCAAAAGTATATCTACTTTGCGAGTGGTGAAAGCATATCTCTGCTTGATAAATTACCACAAGCCGAGCAGGTTCGTGATAAAGGTTATGAAATATTGTATCTCACTGACGATATTGATGAGTTTGTTGTAAAGGTGCTTGGTAAGTTTGAGGAAAAAGAGTTCCGTTCGGTAAATGATAGTGACCTCGGTTACGAAAACGAAGAAGAGAAAAAAGAAATTGAGCAACAGGAAACAGATAACAAGGATTTGCTGGAGTTTGTTAAAGAGTCTCTTGATGGAAAGGTTGCCGCTGTACGTCTTTCAGGAAAGCTAAAATCACACCCTGTATGCCTTACTACACAAGGCGAAATAACCTTAGAGATGGAACGTTACTTTAAATCAATGAGAGAGCATCAAGGTGCGGGTATGTTTGGTGAAATGCAAGCAGAAAGAGTGCTTGAGTTAAATGCAGAGCATCCGTCATTTGCAGCACTACATGATGCGTTTATTAACAACAAAGAAAAAGCTGCTGATTTCTCAAAGCTTTTGTACGGGCAAGCGCTTCTCACCGCAGGAGTTCCACTTGAAGACCCGGCAGAGTTTTCTGAGCTGCTCAGTAGATTAGTATTTTAGTTAGGTGAAAGATTAAGTTTATGTTTTTTAAAAAGATTATCGTATTTATAACAATTTTAACAATATTTTCTTCGCTTCTTATCGGTATTTTTCCGGTAAGTGCCAATGAGTCAACCGAAGTTCCGGCGTTACCTCTGGCAGGTAGGGTGGTTCTCTTAGACCCCGGACATGACCCTGCTTTTAGTCCCAGTGTTGGTAGCTATGTTGAGCATATCAGAATGTTTCATTTGGCAAATGAAATAACTGCACGATTGACCGCTCTCGGAGCAACTGTTCATAACTCCAGAGGAACAAATATAAATAGAATAGTGTCGTTGCAAGAGCGTGCGGCATGGGCAAATAGGATTACCTTAGAAGCTATCAGAAATGTTGATAACACTGTAAATACAGCCGAAGTAAACAGGTTAATTGATGTTATGAGAAGCATTGAAGCAGAACCTGAAGTAAATGGCAGAATATTTATGAATTATCCGTTTAATGCATCTCGAACTATTCATGAAGATTTAAGACGTACATTTGAGTATCAAAATCATCCGTTAATCAGAAATAACTACATACTTCTTTCTCTACATTCAAATGCTACAGCATCAGGTTTAGACAACGGTGCTCGTGGTTTAGAAGCGTTTTATATCTCACCAACAGAGTTTCGTAATACAAACACATATTGGCCAAATTATTCATTTTCAGCAGCCAGTAGAGGCTTGGCTGATTTATTGTTAAAAAGTATAACCGGCGTACATTTTGAAGGTCAAAACATGCCAATAAGAGGAAACGGTTTACGAGCGGAGAACAGTTTTATTTTGCGTGAAGTAAATATGCCCGCAGTTTTGGTTGAAAATGGTTTTCACACAAGTACCATAGACCGTGGTTTATTAATGAACAACACATTTATGAGTATGGTTGCCGACGCTTATATACATGCAATAATCACGTACTTTAGTGCTTTGCCAAATGAGTTTACTCCACTTGAAACACCAATAAATCAAAATGGTTGGAATTATATTAATGGTTCATGGTATTTTCACATTAACGGTGTAGCTAAAACAGGTTGGATTTATGATAGTAAAAATTGGTACTATGCAGACCAAAATGGAGTTATGCAAACGGGTTGGATTCATGATGGTACAAACTGGTATTTTTTGAAAGCAAATGGTGATATGGCGACAGGGTGGATTTTCACCGGTGGCTCTTGGTATTTTTTGAAACCTGATGGTGATATGGCAACAGGTTGGGTTTTCACCGGCGGAGCATGGTACTTTATGAAACCTTATGGAGCAATGGCAACAGGCTGGGTTTCAACAGGTGGATCTTGGTATTTCTTGACATCAAGCGGTGCTATGGCAACCGGTTGGATTACACTTGGCGGAGTTAGATATTTCTTAAATGCAAGCGGTGCAATGGTTGTAGGAAATAACGTAACTATTGGAAATCAAGTTCATAACTTTAACTTATCCGGAGCCTGGTTAAGACGAGTGCGATAAAATTAAAATATACATATAGTCTACTTGACACTACTACAATTTATACGGAGGTAAAATAATGAGAAAGTTTTTATCATTGCCGCAGGAGAAGCAAAACCGTATTGTTACGGCTGCTATGACTTTATTTGGTGAAGTAGGGTACAAAAAGGCGTATATCAGCGAAATTGCTTCAATGGCAGGTATTTCAAAGGCTCTAATTTTCCATTATTTTAGTAGTAAAATGGGCTTATACTCATATCTTGTTTACTATACCGGTAAGATTGTTATGACTGAAGCGCAAGAAAACAGAGAAACCCTTAATAAGGATTTCTTTGATAGAGTATCAATAACGGTTGCTTTTAGGCTTGCTATGAAAAAGCGTTATCCTGCGATGAGCATTTTTATGGAAAGTGTTTACAAAGAGGACGACCCTGAGGTAGTTCCCGATGTTGAGCGTTTACTCGCAATCGCAACGGATATGCACTCAAAAGTAGAGCTTGCTGTCGGTGAAGAAAGCCTATTTAAAAGTGGTGTAAACCCACAAAGTGTTGTATCTTTACTGGAAAAATATGCTGACGGTGTTGTGTATAACTGGAACGATTCTGAGTCCATAGAGGACACAATGAAGGAAGTTAATGCATGCTTGGGTATGCTGAGGAGAAGTCTTTAATAAATTGTTCCTACAAAACACCCGATGTATGCAATTAACGGGCGGATTGCCATCCGCCCCTACAACTTCTACTCTCTACTTTCTAATCCCTGTGCGAAACTTGTTTCGCACTTTCTCTAGTACGCTACGCCCCAGACGACCATTGTATCTGCCGACTCTTTACATACAACACAAACATCACCAATTTGTTTTTGTTCAAATGGAATACAACGTGAAGTCACACCTGCGTCTTCTTTCATCTTAACTTCGCAAGCATCTGAACCGCACCACATAGCCTCAATAAAACCACCATGTTCATTTATGACTAATTTTACCTCGTCAAGCGTTTTTGCCGGGCGGGTATTATTAATGAGGTTTTCTTTTGCTCTATCGTATAAGCTTTTTTGAATATCATCCAGTAGTTCTGATACTTTTGTTTCTAATTCATTTAATGGAATAGAAACTTTCTCACCTGTATCACGTCTTGCAGCAACACATTGATTGTTTTCAATATCCTTTGGACCTATTTCGATACGAAGTGGTATACCTTTCATTTCATGCTCTGCAAACTTCCATCCGGGGCTGCGGTCAGATGTGTCAACTTTTACACGTATATTAGCTGTTTTTAAGCGTTTGTTTAATTCCTCTGCTTTTTCGAGAACACCCGGTTTTTGCGTAGCAATCGGTATAATTACCGCTTGGATTGGTGCTATACGCGGCGGTAAACTAAGTCCGTTATTATCTCCGTGTGTCATTATAATGCCACCGATTGAGCGTGTAGAAAGCCCCCATGATGTTTGATGAGGATAGCTGAGTTTGTTTTCTTTGTCTGCATAAGTTATGTTAAACGCACGAGCAAAACCGTCGCCAAAATAGTGCGTTGTACCACTTTGTAATGCTTTTTTATCGTGCATCATACATTCAACCGAGTATGTACGCTCTGCTCCTGCAAATTTTTCTCTCTCAGTTTTTCTGCCTTTAACAACCGGCATGGCAAGATAATCTTCGTAAAGCTCTGCATAAACATCAAGCATTTGCTCGGTTTCTTCAAGTGCTTCTTCGGCTGTTGTGTGCAGAGTATGCCCTTCCTGCCATAAAAACTCACGATGTCTTAAAAATGGACGAGTAGATTTTTCCCATCGCAGTACACTACACCATTGATTGTAAAGTAACGGCAAATCTCTCCACGATTTAACCACCTGCGCCCAATGGTCGCAAAATAAAACCTCCGATGTTGGGCGTATGCACAATCGTTCTTCGAGTTCTTCACTTCCTCCGACTGTTACCCATGCACATTCAGGTGCAAAACCATCTACATGGTCTTTTTCCATTTGTAACAAAGATTCAGGTATCAAAAGTGGCATAGAGACATTTTCGTGACCCAATTCTTTAAATCTTTTATCGAGAATATTTTGCATGTTCTCCCATATAGCGTATCCATAAGGTCGTAATATAAAGAAACCCTTTGCTCCGGAGTATGCAATTAGCTCGGCTCTTACAACCACATCTGTAAACCATTGACCGAAATCAACGTCCATATCGGTAATTTGTTCAACATTTTTATCCTTACTCATAATTATTCCTCATTTTTCACTTAGATTTTGACAATTATACAAGAAAATGTTATTATAATCAACATGTTAGATTTTATTAACCTTATTCGAGATAATATAAATCCGGTTGTGGTGTTTCCAATTGCCACGATATATTTATTATTACTCTTTTTCTGGTACTATGTGAAGATTTTGCAACCGGAAAAAGGTTCTTCCGAATGGATTGGTATGAAGGTGGATAAACCGAACAGGTTAACATTTTTAACGCACCGTTATACTATGACTCGCAGCGATATTATCCCACTTACAGTAATTTTATTCGTTTTCTTTAGTCTTGCGATAATTAATCTCGGCAGTACAAACAATGTTGATGTACTGGCTGAACTCGTACTTTTTAGACAAGGTGAAAATCGTTCGGGTAATCATTTAGAAAACCTTTATTTTGATGAAATATACTTTATAACTACTGCAGCACAGCATATTGAAGGTATTTTTCCTTATGAATGGACACACCCTCCGCTTGGAAAAGAAATTATAGCTTCGTCGATTTTGCTTTTCGGAATGAACCCATTTGGATGGCGTTTTATTGGAGCTGTCTGCGGTGTTATTATGCTTGCTGTTATGTATATTTTTGTGAAAAATATGTTCGGCAAGACAGCAATTGCAACGTGTGCAACCTTGTTATTAGGTTTTGATTTTATGCGATTTGTACAAACAAGGTTAGGTACAATTGATACTTACGTGGTTCTCTTCATATTACTTGCGTTTTTCTTCATGTATCGGCATATAACTACAGACGAGGAAGCAAATTTCCGAAAAAGTCTTGTACCACTGGCACTGTCCGGGATTTTCTTTGGTCTTAGCTTTTCAGTAAAATGGGTTGGTTTTTACGCCGGAGCCGGATTATTCTTGATATACATCATACGTTTAGCGCAGCTCTATGTGTTTTATCGTGATACTGAAAAAGTAGGATATGCAAAATATCTTGTTAAAACATTACTTTTCTCTGTGCTTTTCTTTGTGATTGTACCTGTAACTGTTTATTACCTGACTTACATTCCTTATGGCATCGCAAGAGGTATGACTATTGGTGATGGTATGTTATGGGACCCGCGATACCTTGAAATTGTATGGAATAATCAGATGTCAATGTTTAACTATCACAATGATTTGGTTGCCGAGCATCCATATTCATCAACATGGTGGCAATGGCTCTTGAATATAAGACCGATTCTTTATGTAAACAATCGTGCAGGTGATTTACGAGCATCATTTGGAGCGTTTGGTAACCCTGTTGTATGGTGGGGTGGATTGGTCGCAATGTTATTTATGGTATTTCGTTTATTTAAGTACAAAGATGGAAAAGCATTATTTATTCTAATTGGTTATCTGTCTTCACTGCTTCCTTGGGTTGCTGTAACCCGCATCGTATTTGCTTATCACTACTTCCCGAGCACATTGTTTTTAGTGCTTGCAATTGCACATATTTTCAACACAATGTTTGAACGAAACAAAAGAGAAAACAAGTTTCATGTTTATGGGTTTACTATCACAGCCGGAATAGTGTTTGCTATGTTTTATCCGGCGCTTGCAGGATTTTTCCTGCCGGATTGGTATTATAAGAATTTCCTCAAATGGCTTGGTACATGGCCATTTTAGAAAAATATTATAGAGAGAGTTAATATTTATGATAGCTTTAGCAAGTGACCATAATGGTTTTTATTTAATGAAAAAAATAAGAGTTTATCTTGAAGAAAATGGGTATTCTTATAAAGATTTTGGTACATTTTCACCTGATAGTTGTGATTATCCAGCAATTGCAATACCTGCGGCAAAGTCTATAGCTACCGGAGAGTGTGATAAAGGCATTTTTATATGCGGTACAGGAATCGGAGTCTCTATCGCAGCAAACAAGATAAAGGGTATACGTGCCGCTTTATGCACCAGTGTTTTTATGGCAGAAATGGCACGTAACCATAATGATGCCAATGTATTGGCAACGGGTGTAAATGTTGTAGATGATGATTTGGCAATTGAGATGGTTAAAGTATTTTTAACAACAGAGTTTAGCGACGAAGAAAAGCACCATCGTCGGGTTGCTATGCTAAACGCAGAGGGTTAGATTATGCGCCGATATGTACCAAACACATATTATAATGGACGTTTCAGGCGTGCTATCATAGGAGCTGTTGCAACCGTAGCTCTGTCAATTGTGCTGTTGTTTTTAATTCTTTTCTTCATATTTTCAAATTATGTTGATGAAGATACGGGCGAGCTTGTTATTCCCGGTCTTATTGGTGAAGCTACGCCAACACCAAATAATGACGATGATAACGGTAATAATGACGACGGTGATGACGGTGGTGATGAATGATGGGTAGATTGGTAGTTTTTGAAGGAATTGATGGAAGTGGAAAATCCACACAATTTAAGCTAATGTGCAACCGTCTAAATGACGAAAATATAGAATATAAGCGTATTTTTTTCCCCAGATACAAAGAACCGTCATCAACACTAATACGAATGTATCTGGCAGGTGACTTCGGAAATGAACCGGATTCGGTAAATGCTTATGCAGCTTCTTCATTTTTTGCTGTTGATAGATACGCATCGTTTATTCAGGATTGGCGCGATTACTATAATAGTGGCGGTTTAATAATAACCGATAGATATACTACCAGTAATGCTCTGCATCAAGGTGCAAAGATGAGTTCAAGCACACGAGAAAACTTTTTTAACTGGCTTTATGATTACGAGTTTAATCTGATTGAACTTCCAAAACCGGAAACTGTTGTGTTTATTGATGTTGATGTCGAGCTTGCGGCAGAACGTCTTAACTCTCGCCAAAAGGAAACAAACACCAGTGCCGATATTCATGAAAAAGATATGAAGTATCTTGCCGGTTGTGTAGAAAGCGGCAGACAAGCCGCCAAACAATTTGGATGGTATGTTGTTGACTGTAGCGGTCAAAACGCAAAACGTTGTGAAGTTGATATTCATAAAGAAATATTTAGTGAACTCTTTAAAGCAAAATAATTTTTCATTCTATTATGTTAAGAATGACACAAGTATAAACAATAATTGATTTTTCAAGCTTGGGAAGGATAAAAAATGTCCGGCGATCGTGAAGATATAATTCGTAGTATAGAAGAAGCGCTAAAGTTTGTTGACAATAGCGATTTACCACCGGCACCGGCTTCAATTAGACCTGTAATTGAACGCGCTGAGTTGGTCTATAATCCTCTGCCGGAAATTGTCGAAGAAGATATTATCGCTATACCCGTGACACCAAATAAAAAGCCAAAAACAAGATCATACTTTTCTGAAATGAAACTACGCAGAAAAATGAAAAAGAAGTCTGCACAACCTTCTGAGGATATAGAAAACGAGGAGGAGTTTGGTTCTGCTGACTTCAAAATGAAATTTGATTTTGAAAGTGAATATAGAGATGTTCCCAACAATCGTCCCCTGCGACAAAGACGCGAAAGGCGTACAGGTCTGGTTGGTGGATTGATGTTTATGATTTTCATTATTTGCATAGCAATGATATTCGCTTCTATAGCATGGCTTGCAACTGTTGATATTTTAGGTTTTGCCTCTGTTGATGAGCTTGTTCATGTAACTGTACCTTATGAGTTTGATTTAGATGATATAATTGATTTGCTGTATGAGGCAGGATTAATTAGGTATAAGGCATTGTTCAGGTTGTACGCCGAATACTCAGAAGCTGAATCAAAGATTGCACCGGGTTCTTATGTTTTGAATAGAAACTTTGACTACCGCGCACTTGTTCAAGGTATGACAGCACGAGCAGGTATTCGAGTTGAAGTGTCTGTCACCATACCGGAAGGCTTTACATTATCACAAATTTTTCGCCGTCTTGAAGACGAAGGCGTGTGTGCTGCGGAAGACTTATGGTATACTGCTACTCACCACAACTTTAATTTCTACTTCTTAGATGAGTCAACATTAGGTGATAGACTACGTTTAGAGGGGTTTCTTTTCCCGGATACATATAACTTTTTCTTAGATTCTACTCCAACTCAAGTAATTTCAAGAATGTTACGTGAGTTTGACAGAAGATTTACAGAGCAATATATTGAACGTGCAACTCATTTAGGGTATACTGTTCGTGAGATAGTTATTATTGCTTCTATGATTGAGCGTGAAGCCGGTAATGATGAGGAGCGGTCACGCATTGCAGCAGTCATTTATAATCGTTTAAATAGTCCGAACTTCCCAAGACTTGAAATTGATGCTACAATACATTATGCTATAGCAGACACAGGTATTCCATTCTCGATTGCTCTCGACAGTCCTTTTAACACTTATATCCATGATGGATTACCTCCCGGTCCAATAGCAAACCCGGGTATAGCATCGATACGAGCAGCCCTGTACCCTGCCAATACAAATGAGTTTTTCTACGCACTAAACAGACATGGCACACACAATTTCTTTACGAATTTCACAGATCACAACAATTTTGTAAACAGCCCCGACTACGGAGGGTAGGACGTCATAAAATATCATACGGAGGAGTAGCGAAGAGGTCATAACGCGGCGGTCTTGAAAACCGTTTGGGGGCAACCCCACGGAGGTTCGAATCCTCTCTCCTCCGCCAAAGCTTCGTCTAATAACCCTTGTTTACAAGGGTTATTAGGATTTTGGCTGTTAGCCTTATTCAATTTTGCAGTTCAACTTGTAAATAACTGTAGAGTCTCCGTTTAATATATTTAACTACTAATATAAACAATTATTTGCTATTTGAAACGAAGGAATCGTCTGCTCAGATGAATAAACTGCATTAATTAAAATTATGCTATTAAATTTTTCATTGCTCTGATATAATTCGTTTCATGTTTAAGAAAAAGAAAAAACAAATTAATCCCGGTAAAGTTATAACACCTGTTGATCTTCGAAAACCTCTTGAAGATTACGAAATAGACGCTGCAAACATATTAGCTCGCCACTATAAATGTGATGTTGAATTCATTGTTCCGATTGATGATTACAAACGAAAGACTGCGGATATTCTTATGCAAGGTGCGATGTGGGAAATAAAAACTCCGGAAGGATCTTCTAAACATACTATACAAAAGCAAATCCGGCGTGCATCGAAACAAGCTAAAAATATTGTAATAGACACTCGAAGAACTACATTAACATATATTCGTATTGAAAAGGATGTACAAACGGAAATGAACAGACGTCATAACATAAGAAAAGTGATTTTGATAGATAAATTTGATAAAATTGTTGAATTCCAGAAGTAATTATGTTAATGTGTGTATGTAGGGAGACCGGGCAGGCCTGATTGGCCAGTCAAAGGAGTACCCTACAGAACGAAACATCCGACTTTGATCGGATGTTTGTTTTTATGTAACCACATTACAACGTATGCAAATATTCCACAAGAGATACCTTTTTAATATTACCTTTTTCTTGCTTATTTTATGGTTGGTATGATAGTATAGGCGACGGTACAAATAATATTGAAAGAAGGGTCATAAAATGCAAGAAAACACAAAAGGAAAATCTCCTGAAAAAGCCAAAGACGTATCAATATTCGGCAAAATATTAGCAGTAGTAGTATGTTTGTTAATGCTCATAGCAGGTCTGTTCATTATCTTCAATATACGGGGTAATTTCTACTTATTCCCCATTGCGATAATAATTTACGGGCTATACCTTCTAATCAAGAATCTCGCAAAAAAAGAGAAACGCAGTGTCTGGGAGCTTGTTTTGGGTGTTCTTAACATCATTTTTGGTGTGATAATATTTTTCGCTCCGCCGGAATCAAAGCTGATGGGTTTACTTATGATTGAGTTCTTCGTAGCAATCTGGGCAGTTTTCATTGGTATTTCGACAATAATCAACAGTATCAAATTCAAGTCTGTGTATAAAAGCAACTTTATATGGGTACTGTTAGGTGGAATATTAGCTGTTATTTGTGGTCTTTTATTATTTGCAAACCCATTGTTAGGACTGGGCTTTTTAGTTATCTTTATGAGAGTATATATCGCAATTGCTTTGGTTTCTATAGGATTAACAGGAATCATTGCTGCTTTTTCGCATAATGAAAGTGTTGAAGCTGCTATAGAAGAAGCTATAGATGATGTTGTTCCTGACGCCGGAGAATAAGTAACAATGTCTGAAACAAAGCAGAATAACCTAAAAGTAAAATCTCAAATATTGTTTTTACTCATTGCGGTTTTGCTTGGTGCAGTTGTAGGGGCGATAATCTGGTTGTTTCTAACAGTTCTTAATACAGGAATAGACTTTCTGTGGAGAACTCTTCCGGAACATTATGGTTTTACCGGTTACACTGTACTTATATGTGTTTTAGGCGGTTTCATAATCGGCTTATGGAGTAAGAAGTTTGGTGCTTACCCTGATGATTTTGAAGATGTAATAACAAAAGTCAAAGAGACGGGGCGTTATAACCCGCAAAAGGTTGCGCCCCTCTTTGTGGCTGCACTTTTGCCTTTACTGTTTGGTGGAAGTCTTGGTCCTGAAGCCGGTCTCGTTGGTGTTGTAGCAGCACTTTGTACATGGGTTGGAAACCGTTTCAAATCAGTTTTGAAAGAAATAAAAGAACTCACAGAAGTTGGCATTTCTGCATCTCTTAGTATTCTTTTTGTTGCACCCTTGTTTGGTTTGATGGAGCAGGTCGAAGGTGAAAGTGAAAATCTTACTTTTCCGAACAGAAAGAAGATTATCGTTTATTTTGCAGCAATTTCAAGCGGAATCGGAATTTTTCTCTTGTTGATCTCTCTATTTGGAGGTGGCATGCACATAGAGCGGTTCGGAGCTGCACAGGTCAGCCAATTTGAATTGATGTTGTTCGTTCCTCTTGCTATTCTTGGCGCTCTTCTCGGTGGTCTTTACAACCTTCTTGGTAAATCTCTGCAATATGCAACACAACCCCTAAAGCGTTTTCCGATAATCAGCTCAGTTCTGGGTGGTTTGTTAATCGGTATTTGTGGAATGTTCTTACCGCTTGTAATGCTATCGGGTGAGTCACAAATTGGTGAGGTTATGGCTGACTGGACGAATATGTCTCCTGTTTTTCTGTTCCTTGTCGGTTTTTTTAAGCTACTCGTAATAAACATCTGTTTAAACACCGGGTGGCGTGGAGGTCATATAATCCCTGTAATTTTCGCCGGTATTTGCTTTGGATTCGGAATTGCTTTGATTACAGGAGTTGACAGCGTGTTTGCCGCAGCCGTTGTAACGACTGCGTTATGCGGTGCTGTCATGCGTAAACCTATAGCTGTTGTTATGATTATGTTTATATGTTTTCCTGTGGAAAACATTCTCATTTTATCCTGCGCATCATTCGCAGGTGCATGTATACCAATGATTAAATCAAAATATAAAGAAAATAACGCTTAGTTGGATGTTACCAATAAACTAAGAACCGCACATATCCACCAGTGTCAAAGTGAACATTTTTGCACTGGTTATAAGTTGTTCTAATTTTATGAATTCGTTAGCCCCGTGTACTTTGTTGTCGTCCTCTTGATATGCACAACCAAAAGCCACACCACCCGGTATTCCATGTACATAAGTTAAACCACCAAGTGACCTTGCAACTGCTTCTTTTCCGGTGTATTCTGTAAAAACTTTCAACAAAGTTTGCACCAGAGGATTGTCTTTTGGGGTGTGATGTCCGTGCATAAACTTTACATGACTAATATTTAGTCCCTCTTTTTCTAGTGCTTTTCTTATAATATCCATTATATCCACATCGTCTGCACAGATTGGAGTACGGCTGTCAAAGTTACCGCTAAACTCATATTCATCAAACCGCAGAACACCAAAGTTTACAGTTGTTCTGCCACTGATTTCATCTTCCATATCAATTCCAATGGCAGTTCCACGATAATCTCCATGAGGAAACAGTTTGTTTAAAGCACACAAATAACCAAAGCCCTCACTTTTTGCAAACGGCATTGATGCAAGCATTTCTATCAGTGCTGTTTGTGCGTTATTTGCACGTTCGGGTAAACTGGCGTGGGCAGCCAAACCCTCTGCTTGAATAGTTATAGTGTCGCCCTTAACTTTTTCGATTGAAAGAGTAACGCCTGTTTTTTTGGTAAACTTTTCGCAAAATGTTTCAACATCCACTTTTGATATACCCTCAATAATTGCTTCTGCTCGATTTGGTATGATATTTGGAGTTTTTCCACCTGTTATTGAGATGATTCGTGGAAGTGTGGTATCTTTTTCCCATTTTGCGTTAAAAGTTGGTACAAAGTTTCCTTTTTCAGTATTTATGACGGGAAACTCAGCATCCGGTGAAAATACATACGGAGGCATTTCATTGTTTTCCATATATTGTTTTATATCGTCAAAGCCTGTTTCTTCAGCAGTTCCAAGTATAATTTGCACTCCATGTTTTAGCTTCGGGTTTATTTCGTTTATGCAATATAAAGCGTACATTGCGGCAATTGACGGGCCTTTGTTATCCATAACACCACGTCCAAAAAGTTTGCCGTCTTTTACTACTAACTCGAATGGATTTGTACTCCAACCTTCACCCGCATCAACAATGTCTAAATGTGCAAGCACTGCAACCAGTGGTTTTTCCGGGCCTGTTTCTGCGGTTACTATCATATCATTAAAAACAGTTGCCTTAAAGCCGCGTTTTTCTAACATTTCCTCAGCAAGAGTAAGCGCTTTTCGTGAGTTTTGCCCAAAAGGCGCACCTGGCTCACTTTTACTTCTTACGCTGTTTATTTCAATCAGTTTTGAAAGGTCGCTTATCATTTCATCTGTTTTTGCTTCAAACCATTTGTCTATCTCTTTTTTTATTAAATCTCTATCCATTATTATACTTGCTCCTTTTATATATTTTTCTAACCACATTCGCAAGAGAATGAATTGTTATCAAAACGATGAGAAATTCATAGTGATAAATAGTTATTTTACATATCTTCAGGAAATATTTTTTTAAAATAAGCAACACATTCATTAATAAACTTCTTTGGATTATCGCCATTATTATGAAGAATATGGTCGCAGTTTTCTATGTAAAACTCATCATTTTGTTGTGCGTTTATTCGTGCTAAGGCTTCGTCTTTTGTGAGTTTATCACGCTTCGTAATTCTGGATAACCGCAAGTCGATTGGTGCTAATATACCGACAACCACATCACATTTGTTGTTTTGTCCGCTCTCAATTAATGCTATAGCATCAATTGCTACAGTTGTAACTCCGTGCATACCATAAGTTATAAGCTGATTGTCGATTTCGTCATCTATAAACTTGTGTGTGATGTCTTGTAATTTTTCTAAAAGAACATGCTCACTAAGTACAGTTTCGCTTAATTTTTTTCGATCAATTTTGCCATCAACCATAACATGAGGGAACTCCTCTTGTAGTTCTTTAATCATTTTTTTGTTAATCTGTAAAAGTTCATGATAAATCTTATCACAATCCAACGTTTTTACGTTTAGAGATTGTAATGCTTGTGTTGCTAATGTTTTCCCTGCTCCTGTCGGGCCTGTGATACCAATAATAAACACTTGTTTTTCCTCAGTTGAATTAATTAGTTAATTTTGATGTTTTTTAAGAGCTTTGTAAATATCTTCTTCTGATAATGCACCTTGTCTGAATATTTTATACGGCTTAGTTACCAATGAAATAACCGTTGATTCCACGCCAATTGTACATTCACCACCATCAATTATACACTCGATTTTTCCATCGAAGTACGCCAGTACATCATACGCATTTTTTGGACTTGGTTTATCAGAAATATTTGCAGATGGTGCTGCTGCCGGCACTCCTGCAAGACCTAGCAGTCTTAGCGTTTTTGCGTGGTCGGGGCATCTGACACCGATTGTATCACCATCTGCAGTAACAATTGATGGCACTGTGTCTTTAACCGGTAATACTATCGTAAGAGGTCCGGGCCAAAAGGTTTTCGCGAGAATGTACGCATCCTCTGGAAACTCTGCACACACAGTCTTTGCAACTTCTATGCTTGGCACCAATAAGCTTAGAGGTTTTACCTCAGGACGACCTTTTACTTCGTAGATTTTCGCTACTGCGGCAGCGTCAAAACCGTTACCTGCAAGCCCATAAACGGTTTCTGTAGGCACACCAACCAACCCTCCGTTGATTAATGTTGCCACAGCATAAGATAAATCGTTGTCTTTTAGTATTCTTGTTTGCATTGGTTTATGTTTACTTTCTACTTGTTTTATTGTGTTTTAAGCTCTCTAATCTGTTGCTTTTAGTTTTTCTGCTCTATCAGCCATTACCAGTGCATCGACTAACTCATCGAGTGCACCGTTAAGTATTTGCTCCAGTTTGTACAGAGTGAGTCCAATTCTATGGTCTGTTACACGCCCTTGCGGATAGTTGTATGTTCTAATCTTTTCGGCGCGGTCACCTGTCCCTACTTGACTTTTCCGTTCTGCTGCAAGCTCTGCCGTTTGTTTTCTACATTCTTCTTCGTATAAACGTGAAACCAGTATTTTCATCGCACGTTCACGGTTTTTGTGTTGACTGCGTTCATCTTGACACTCAACAACTGTTCCTGTTGGTAAATGTGTGATTCTTATAGCTGACTCGGTTTTGTTAACGTGTTGCCCACCTGCTCCACTTGCGCGGAATGTGTCAATGTTTAAGTCAGTGGGGTTAATTTCAAAATCTACTTCTTCCATTTCCGGGAGAACCGCAACCGTTACTGTGCTGGTGTGTATACGTCCGGAGGCTTCTGTTTCAGGCACTCGCTGGACTCTATGAACACCACTCTCAAACTTGTATCGTGAGTATGCTCCGTTGCCTTCGATAATAAAGCTGACTTCTTTTATACCGCCAATTCCGGTTTCGTTCAGATTTGCAATTTCGGCTTTCCATTTTTTTGACTCTGCGTACATTGTGTACATACGGTAAAGGCTGTGTGCAAATAATGCAGCTTCTTCACCGCCTGCACCGCCACGGATTTCTATTATGACGTTTTTATCATCATTTGGGTCTCGAGGTAACAGCAACACTTTTAGTTCGTCGTTGATTCTCTCCAAATCGGCTTCTGCTGTGGTAAGCTCCTCTTGTGCCATTTCTTTAAACTCAGGGTCGCTTAGTAATTCCTTTGCATCTTCAATGTCTTTTTGTGCTTTTATATATAGGCGATAGGTTTCAACAACGGGTTGTATTTCTTTTTGTTCACGAGCAAGCTTTGCGTATAACGCAGGGTCTGAATAGACCTCTGAATCTTGCATACGTGACTCGAGATTTGTATATTTTTCTTCAATTGCTTTAAGTTTTTCAAGCATATTGTGTTATTCCTGTGATTTTGATAAAATGTTGTGACTTCTTGTAAATTTGCTAAGGTTCTCATAAAAATAGTCAGCGAGATATAGTACCATATTTAACAATGAATGTAAATACTCGCCCGTAGCTCAGTTGGATAGAGCATCAGACTCCGACTCTGAAGGTCGTGCGTTCGAATCGCATCGGGCGAACTATAAGAAAATCACAGGAGGGCACTATGACAGATAATAAGTTTCTCATACAACAACTAAAAAGACCAATAGGGATTGTTGATGCGGTGTTAGACACAGATACATATAATGAAATTGATGATCAGTATGCTTTGGCGTATTTTCTTTTGTCAAAAGAGGTAATTAATCCACAAGCTATCTATGCAGCACCATTTTTTAATCAACGGTCTGAATCACCTGCTGATGGTATGGAAAAAAGCTATCAAGAGATTAAAAGAGTTCTTAAACATTGTAAGAAAGAAAAATATAACGATGTCGTTTTTAAGGGTAGTCATAATTATCTGCTTGATGAAGAGACACCTGTTATTTCTGATGCTGCTTATGATCTTGTTCAGCGTGCAAAAGCATATCAGCCTGATAAACCGCTTTATGTGTTAGCAATCGGAGCAATAACAAACATAGCCTCAGCACTTTTGCTTGACCTGTCAATATGTGAGCGAATAGTTGTTGTGTGGTTGGGTGGACATATACATTCGCTGCCGTATTTAAGCAAGGAGTTTAATATGTCGCAAGATGTGGCTGCGGCTAGAGTGGTTTTCAACTCGGGTGTACCTTTGGTGCAGCTTCCTTGTATGGGTGTGGTATCGCATCTTTCGACAACAGAACCCGAGCTTAGGCACAATATCAAAGGAAAATCAGATTTAGGTGATTATCTATACGACATCACCTGCAAAGTAGCGCTCGAAGACGGAGGAAATGCTGCATGGAGCCGTGTAATATGGGATATTTCTGCAATTGCATGGCTAAAGGGTGAAGATTATGTGAAAGATACAATCATTACCGCACCGATTCCTAATTATGATTATGGTTATAGTTTTGATGTTAATCGACATTTTATGAAGGTTGCTTATCATGTCAACCGTGATGTTATTTTTCATGATTTATTTAGTACACTAACACGTTAACACAGATGGAGCAACACAGGAGTATGGTTCAATAAATAAAAAGGAGAGTGTAGCATGAAAGAATCTAAAAGTATGCACAGTACATGGTGCGTAACTCCATTTTTTTATGCTAATTTGTGCCAAAATCATTGGAATGGAGTTTTTTATGGTTACAATTAAAATGAAGCGGATTTATGAAAAAGCAGCACCAACAGATGGTTTTCGAGTGTTGGTAGACCGTTTATGGCCTCGTGGTGTGAAGAAAGAGACCGCTAATATTGATTTATGGGACAAGGATATAACACCTACCACTAAATTACGACAAGATTTTCATAGTGGTGTTTTGTCCTGGCAGGAGTTTTCGGCATTATACAAAACTGAGCTTACAAATAATCCTGTTCTTGATTCTTTTGTAGATTTAATCAAAGATAAACCAACCGTAACATTACTTTTTGCCGGAAAAGACACAGACCACACACATGTGAAGGTTATAATTGAGGTGTTAGAGCAGAAGATGGGTTAACAAATCACTCGCAGTCTGCGGATTCCCCGTCGCACGGATTGGGCACACCTCTTTACTAAAGTGGGCAAGGAGTTTCTTTGTAGGGGACGATGGAAATCGTCCCGCAGTTTTTATGCAAACATAACGGGCGGATTGCCATCCGCCCCTACGAAAACCATATAAGAATATTATAACGAAATAAATTCCTTTATTTGCAAGGTGTTGGAACAAACCGCCATTTTGACGGTTTGTTCTCCATCTCTTCAACATTTTTATATACATAAACATAAATTATAAATTTTTTCATAATATACCTTGACAGATGAGGTATATCGTGTTATTGTATACAACGCTAGCAATAAAATTAGAATGTTTCAGGAAAGGAAAGTAAGGAATTATGTCGATTGCAGCCGATCTCTTACGAGGTCACACCGATACAATCATTCTCGCACGACTGATGGATAGTGATAACTACGGGTATGAAATCAACAAATCCATCTTGCAAAGAACCGGTGGTGATTACGAACTTAAAGAAGCCACATTATATACCGCCTTTCGACGTCTTGAACAAGCCGGTTGTATCTCGTCTTATTGGGGTGACGAGCAAACCGGAGCAAGACGGCGATACTACAGCATTACAACAGCAGGACGCGATACTTACAACTCCCTCATTAGTGAGTGGAAAGTAGCAAAAAAAATGATAGATAGTTTAATTGAAACGGAGGATAAACAATAATGCAAGACAATTTCAGAAGATATATAGATGGTCTTTTCGCTGAGACAACCCCTACTAAAAAATCCGTCGAACTAAAGGAAGAAATGATACAAAACCTTCACGACAAATACAATGACCTTATTTCAGACGGAAAAACCGAGGAAGCTGCATACAATATAGCAATTGCAGGTGTTGGTGATATTTCATCATTACTTGCAGAACTTGAAAAAGACACCGAACCGTATGTTCCGGACATACAAGAATACGAAAAAGCACGCCAAAGGTCAGCACTATTTACATCAATCGCAGTAATGATGTACATTCTTAGTATATTACCTATTATAATTCTGTCTTTACTCGACATTTATAGAGCAGATATTGTTGGCGTTCCTGTTATGTTTTTAATGATTGCAGGAGCAACAGGATTGCTTATTTACAACAGCATGACAAAACCAAAGTTTTATAAGTCTTCTAACTCAATGGTTGAAGATTTTCGCAAATGGCAAACAGACGAAAAAGATCGAAAAGCATTACGCAGGGCTTTATCATCAGCACTTTGGGCGATTATTCTCGCTTTGTACTTTATCATCAGCTTTATGACATTTGCGTGGTATATGACCTGGATAATATTTGTTATTGGTTTTATGATAGAAGCTCTAATAAACGTCGTTTTTACTCTGGCTAGAGGAGGCGGAAAATGAACACTACAAAGGTTTTAACAATTGTTTGTTGGATAGTAACAGCCACAGTGTTAATCAGTCTGACAATATGGTTTTTGACAGGTTCTGCATTTAGGTCTTTTATGAGTGGTCGGGATAGTGATGGTTCGAGTATTTTTTGGGGATTTAACATCGGGAACATCGAAAATCTATCCGGTGATTTTTATGAACGTGGTTCTTTTAATAAATCAATTGATGGTATTCATTCGTTAAAAGTTGATTGGATTGCAGGTGATATAACTATTGAGCCTTATGATGGTGATAGTATAAAAATCACAGAGTATGCACAACGTGAACTAAATGAAAACGAGCTTATGAGCATTAGTACAAACAACGGCATAATTACTATAAAGTTTAATTCGCAAAGAAGAGTTCGTCGTGCTCCACCAAAGAGACTTGAAGTACAAGTTCCACACAGTTTAATTAATAATTTTCAAGAGCTTGTCATTTCTGCGTCTTCAAGTAAAACCACAGTGACAGACACTAGTGCAAATAACCTTAAAGTAAACTCTGTCTCAGGGTCAATAAATGCAACAGGTATTAACGCTCAAACATTATCATTTAACAATGTGTCAGGGACAACAAATATATCAGATGCAACGGTTCGATCTGCGACACTAGTCACTGTAGCAGGTGCGATACACACTCAGTCACTCATAGCAGACAAGATAAGCACAAGCGGTGTATCAGCGCAGGTTTCTTTGTCCGGTGAGTTTGATGATGTAGATGCCAGCATGGTATCCGGTAGTATTACTATCAAGAGTGCAATTGTTCCTGATAGAGTAAAAGTCAGCACTGTTTCAGGAGGTATAGCATTGTACATTCCAAACGAAGGAGAGATAACTGTGACTCACTCCGCAGTTTCAGGTGGTTTTTCGAGTGAGGTTCCGGCTGTCATACAAAATAATGGTGCATACAGGTTTTCAGCAGTAAGCGGTAGCACAGCTATATTTATATTAGAGTGAAGATGTGTCGAGGGGACTTTGTTGTGGGGATAGAATGTTGTTTCAACAGTGATTTTGTGTTATATTGATAACATCAAATCAGGAGAGAACATCATGTATACACAGGTACAACAAGTCCCTAAAGCAAAACGTAAGACCGGAATCATCGTATTAACATTGATTCTAACAATAGTAATGCTTATCATTGGGTACATTGGCGTTAGCTACGCTATAAATGGTAACAGCCACCCGGTAAGCGATATTCCCACCGACCAAGATGGTAGAAATCTTGCGGGTAACAATGCTTACAACCTGCACAACGGTGGTTTTATGACAATGCAAGGTGACGATTTTTTCTTTATTAACTTCGCTGACGGTGGTACTCTCTATGTTATAGATAGAAATGGCAATACAACAAAACTCACCGATTTCCCTGTTGCAAATCTTAACATTGTTGGTGATCAGATGGTATTCACCGACCTTGCATATTGCACCTTCCGTGACGAAAACGGAACCTTACGTGCTGTCTCCGCTGTCTCCCATGACGCGTTATGGGATGCTGTCAACGACGAAAACCATATCACCTACGGTGGTAATATGTTTTATATGTTTGGTATACAGCAATATTTAGACGGAAATATCCCATTGAGTGAAGTGAGTATTGTAGGAGTGCAGGGTCAATACCAGTCTCCTGTAATGTATGCTGACGGCTCTGTTATGTTTATCAATTTTGATGACTCGCAGGATCACACTTTATCTGCAAATCCGCAGAGCATTGATGCTGACTTTAGTGGACTGAAGTTTTTATTATTTCCTGCTGATGATTTTCCACCAGACGGTATCTTATTTCTAAATTATGTCGAAAAACCCACCATGGTTGTTATGGGTCCCTGTGGTGAACCACAGACTATCAGAGTTGCTCAAAATTCTGACGAAACCATCGTAAAAGCTCAGATAATTGGGGATTATATTTACATTGAAACAAACAGATACCGTCATGAATCCGATAATGCTGCCAACAAGATAGTAGCTATGGACTTGAGAACCGGAGAAATTACCGGATATATTAATGGACATTCCCTGCAAAGTGATGGGAAGGATATTTACTGGATTGGTAATTTAGACAACGGTCAGAAGACGATTTTTAAGAGAGACAGCTCCACCGGACAAATAAGACATGCAATAGATACAAAAGTAGATACTACTCTCTATGAAGTACATCCTAATGGTGATATTGTATATTCCGTAAGAGATATAAATTCAGATCGACTTGCTCACATCTGGAGAAATAGCGACGGTCGCTCGGGTGACGCACGTGCCTGGTTTAGAGCAGGTGAATATGGTATTCGTGCGCGTGGGATAATGGGTGGTAACTCTTATGCCTGGAATCGTAATGATAAACAATGGGAGCGACGGGATAATGGTCCGTTAAGTCCGGCTTTCATACCCAAAAGAACAACTCCTATGGATAATTGGAATATTCCTTATGAGAGTGAACATTTAATTCAAACTCGCTGGCATCCACCTAACAAGTTGCCGGAGATATTTGAAGAACTCTCTGTGATTTGTCCGTCGGATGGTCAACGTGTACTACCACAACCTCCTCCACCTTCTCCTCCGTCTCCACCACCACCTCCTCCGCCTTCTCCACCACCGCCACCACCACCTCCTCCGCCTCCTCCGCCACCACCGCCTCCGCCACAAAGCAGTGGTTGTCCAACAGGTGATATTTATTATACATGGCCACCAGCCGGTAGAGACGGAGCTACTATATGGTTTTATTGGTTTTTACCAAACGGTACTTATATATACAGTTCCTTTGGAAGTCCAAATCCACATGACCCTGCAACACCCGATAATATAAAGCAACAACTGCAAGAAAGAGTAGTGAGACTTTTTAACGATGGCTGGGGTGTTGATGGCACATGGGAGATTGTAGGTGATAAAGTCACATTGGTCGACGATGAAGTAGGTAATGTTCTCTCCATTACCGGAGCAATTAATCCTGACAACTCCTGGTCTATGCAGTTTAGAGACCCATCAGGTACATATATTGAGTATGATGTTGATTTTATTTTCTTAACCTGCGGTGGAGAACTACCACCCAACATGGATATACCATTGTCCAAACCACCGCCCGACACCAGCCTTGGTGGATTCTACTACGGTGCTATCTTGAGCAGTAGTTATGTCTCACTCGACTTCGACGCGAATCTTTTTACACTAAGCCTGACCGGAACAGCATTTAACGTACAAGGACCTTTTGAGATCACTGGAGATAAAATCATTATTCAAAATACTTGGGGAGCAAATCAACCACGCGGAGGGACAGTAGAGTTCAGATTCCGTCATGAAGGTAACAGTATATGGCTTAACAATACCGAATATGTAAGAGAGAGATAAGAGGAAAAAATCATGATTTGTAAAAAGTGCAGTACCCAACTGCTAAACGGTGTGTTGTTTTGCAATATCTGTGGTGAAAAACAAAGTGTTTATAATGCTGCATCAGAACAAATTCCGGAGCAATCACAAGCGTTGTACGCAGCTCCTGAATGTTTCACACTCGACCCAAGCAACGGACTTTACTACATGACTGCAATGGGGAGCAACTTGCAAACCGGTGAAAACGGACAGTGGATTACATGGTTTTATCCCGATAGTGGTGAATTTACACATAATTTCCACCCGACAGATTCTACACCAAATATTGTAAAGCCTGTAACAAAAAAATCGTATGCATTACCTATCGTTTTGCCGATTGTTGCTCTGTTTATTGGTGCTGCAATTGCATTTTTCCAAATGGGTGGGTTTGCTTTATTCCAAAGCGAAACCCTTCCGGATGTGGAGAGGATTACCATAAGCGATGCTGACCTTGCCACGTTATTGATAGATGGTAGTCCATTTATTGATGACAACTCACAAGGTGATGATGATTCGCAAGGTGATGATAACTCGATAGACCTTTTCCTTGATTGCACAGATTATTTCCCGGGTGAGATAATTATTGTAACTGTGACGGGAGTAACAGAGGAGATGATTTCGGCAGGATCATTCGCAGCCATTTATGACTTAGGAGCACCGCATGATTTTTATCAGCAATACAGATATCCAATCGAAGGTACATCAACTCTTGAGTTTTACGCACCCACAACAGTTGGCAACTACGAAATCCGTCTATATAGTATGGATTTTGTCTATACGGACGAAACACATATTATAAGTGTTCCCTTCACTGTATCAGAAGCAGGAACGTGATAACAACACTCTTGCCCGTGTTGGCAAGCAGACTCCAGATGTGTCAAATCCCCGTCACCTCGACACACTCACGACACATATTTCTGCTGTTCTGTCATTCTACTATGAGAATGGAACTTTGTTTGCGAAAATTTCTATGTTATACTTACAAGAACCTTAAAAACAAAGATTCAAATACATTCAAGGAGTTCAATATGTCACAAACAATCAAAGATTTAACCATTCGTCTGGCTAACAAAGATGAAACAGAAGAAATTGTAGAAATCATGGCAATTAACTTTATGGATGCGGAGTTTACGGCATGGCTTGCCGAAAATGTCGATGAACGCATTAAAGTATTAAAAGATTATTTCAGGCTGTTAATACGCGTTGGACTTAATAAAGGTACACTCAACGTAGCTGACTGTGAAGATTTAGGCGTACTTGGAGCAGCTATCTGGTATCCAAAGGGTTCAATGGGTGAAGAAGAAAACGATGAAATCATGAGGTTTGCCGGAAGTCATGCTCCGCGTTTTCAAATGCTTGGAGATACTCTGGAGGAGCACTATCCTCCTGCAATGTATGAACATCTTGCTCTTATTTGTGTTCACCCAAAAGCTCAAGGACGTGGTGCAGGTGGTAAGCTTATAAGCCACCGTCTTAATGAGCTTGATAAAATAGGTATGCCGGCATATCTAGAAGCTACAACACGTCAATCTGCTCGTGGAGCTTATGAGCGTGCAGGCTTCCAACCCGTAGGCGATCCAATCCGCTTACCTCGTGGAGTGCAGGCTTTTCCAATGTGGCGAAATCCTCAAACACCGGGTGAAACTCCGGTCGCTTATACTCTTGAGGATGAGTACGATACAGGAAAGGTAATGCAATTTGGTAATAATAGGTGGTGGGTATTAAATGTGCAGGATGGTAAAGCGTTATTATTATGCGACCATGTGCTTGAAAAGCATTGTTATCACGACAAGTATGAAGCTGTAACCTGGGCGGATTGTTCCTTGCGTCATTATATGAACAATGAGTTTTACAACACCTTTAGCGACGCGGATAAATCAAGAATATTAGAAACAAAGCTTCTCAACATGAACAATCCGTGGTTTGGAACAAACGGTGGCAGAGATACAGAGGACAAGATTTTTATTCTTAGTATTCATGAAGTAGTAACATACCTCGGAAATAGCGGACAACTAAATAACAGAAATCCTGATTCAAAATTCTTTATAAATGATAGTTATAATGGTATTCGAAAAGCTGTAAGTGATGATAATCTCCCCTCCTCCTGGTGGCTGCGAACTCCGGGTAATAACCCAAATTTTGCATCTTGTGTAACTGTTGAAGGCAGAATTGCAGTTAGTGGTGATTTTGTGAATCGTGATTATTTCTTTGTAGGTGGTTTTCGTCCTGCAATGTGGATAAGTCTGTAATAGTAGAAATGGAGCGTTAAAATGGAAATAATAAAAGTACCCGGTGATGATAACTTAACTCTAAAAATAATCGGAAGCATTGATTCGCAAGCTGCCCCGCAATTTGAAGCGGAGTTAACTCCAATGTTTGATAATTCTAAGAATATTATCTTAGATTTTGCAGAGGTTGCTTATATTTCATCTGCGGGAATGCGTGTTCTTCTAACAGGGCAAAAATTAGCCAAAGCAAAAAATGGAAAACTGTCAATAACAGGTGTTACATCATTTGTCATGGAAATCTTTGATGTAACCGGTTTTTCAAAAATTCTGGATTTTATTTAAGGCTTACACTTGTAAAAGTAGTATATAATAATATTCTTATGATAGTCTCTTTTCCGAAACGCTGAGCTTCCGTGCTCAGAGTTTCGGCGCTCCGCCGTCCTTGGCTACGCTTTCCGAGACCATATAAGAATATTATTACTAGAAAAACTTTTTTATGTTATAATGAGATATGGAAGACAATTTTGGTAGAAATATTCATTATCTCAGGTTATCTGTCACCGATAAGTGCAATTTGCGGTGTATTTATTGTATGCCCGAAACGGGTGTGACTAAGCTTCGCCACGAGGATATTCTCACTATTGAAGAAATCGCAGAGATTGTGCAGGCTGCGGCTGACTGTGGTATAAATAAAATCCGAATTACAGGCGGTGAGCCGCTTGTGCGTAAAGGTATAATTGATATTTGCCGGCAAATCGCTGCGACCAAAGGCATACAAGAGGTGTGCCTTACAAGCAATGGCATATTATTACCAAAGTTTGTTAAAGAGTTAAAAGAGGCAGGTGTTAATAGGTTAAACATTAGTCTTGATTCACTAAATTCTGAGACGTATAAAGAGATTACACGTCGGGATTTGTTTGATGAAGCAATGATTGGGGTGAAAACTGCAATTGATGCAGCTTTTGATTCAATTAAAATTAACACCGTTTTAATTGGTGGAGTAAATGATAAGGATATTCTTGAAATATTAGAGCTTACGAAAAAACATAATGTAAATGTCAGGTTTATTGAAATTATGCCAATTGGTGAATGTGCAAACTGGGTGGATGGCCGTTTTATCAGTGCAGAATATGTAAAAAAGCTTGCTCCACAGCTTTACGAGGTTGGCACTGATGGTGTGTCAAAGCTGTACAAACTGCCCGATGGTCAAGGCACTGTCGGTTTAATAAGCCCGATAAGTTCGCATTTTTGTCCAACTTGTAATAGAATACGAATAACAGCGGATGGTATGTTAAAACCATGCCTTCATTCACACGAGGAAGTTAGTATAAAAGGTTTAAAAGGAAAAGAGTTAGTTGAAACTATACGTAATACTATATATAATAAACCTAAAAGGCATGAGTTAAATGAAGACGGTCAAAGTCAAAGCCAACGAAATATGAACAAAATCGGGGGTTAGAGTTATATGCCGGAGTTAACACATTTTAATGATGAAGGACGCGCAAAAATGGTCGATGTCAGCGATAAACAGGCGACACTACGTGAAGCTGTTGCTGTCGGGACTGTTTGTGTAAACGCTGAAACTTTCGATATTATTACAAAAGGAATAACAAAAAAAGGTGATGTTCTTGCTGTTGCACAAGTCGCCGGAATCACCACAGCAAAACGCACATCAGACTTAATCCCAATGTGTCATCCCATTGCAATTACTGGTGTTGACATCACTTTTTTACCTGATGAAAAAAGCCATTACATAGAGATAAAAGCAACAGTTCGCTGTAAAGGAGAGACAGGGGTGGAAATGGAAGCATTATCAGCAGTTGCAATATCTGCTCTAACAATATATGATATGTGTAAGGCTGTGCAAAAAGATATAAAAATCACAGACATTCATTTAGTAAGTAAAACAGGCGGGAAATCTGGCAATTGGAGCATTTAGCATTGTCAGTCCACAAAGAAAGGCGTGAACACCGGCATGGAAAGAGAAACAATTCAAACAACAAAACAAATACACCCGAAGGTTCTGGCAGTATGCATAAGCGAAAGTAAAGGAATGGTGAAAACACCGGTACCCGAAATTCGCTTAAAAACCGGATATGGTATTATTGGCGATGCACACGCCGGTATTGGACAAAAACAAGTGAGCTTACTTGCCAATGAAAGTGTCCAGGAATTACGCAATGACATACCATCAATAAAGGTTGGTGATTTTGCAGAGAATATTTTGACAGAAGGAATAATCCTTTATCAACTCCCGATTGGTACAAAGCTACGAATTGGTGAGGCTCTGCTTGAAGTTAGACAAGTTGGTAAAGAGTGCCACAATGGAGCATGTGCAATTAAGCAGCAAGTTGGTGATTGCTGTATGCCGCGTGAAGGTATCTTTACAACCGTATTAAAAAATGGCGTTATAAAAGCCGGTGATGATATTGAAGTTGATCTTTGTGGAATGGAGCTTGACACGGAGGTTGCATGGTAGACATAGATAGTCTCAAGTTTGATGAAAATGGTTTAATCCCGGCAATTATCACAGATGTTCAGACCGGCACTGTGTTAATGCTTGCATATATGAATAAAAAAAGCTTAGAAATAAGCATAAACGAAGGGAAAACCTGTTTTTGGTCACGCTCACGCAAGGAATTATGGCGAAAAGGTGAAACATCCGGAAATGTTCAACATATTGTTGATATAAAAACTGATTGTGATAACGATACTTTGTTGATTTCTGTCAAAAAAGACGGCCCTGCTTGCCACACCGGAGCAGATAGTTGTTTTGGAGTAAACAATTTCTCGGTAAATACATTATACGAAATAATTAAAGATAGAAAAACAAATAAAAAACCCGGTTCTTACACAAATTATCTTTTTGATAAAGGTTTAGATAAAATACTAAAAAAAGTCGGAGAAGAATCAACCGAAGTTATCATCGCAGGAAAATCCGGTGATAAATCAGAGACTATTTACGAAATTGCCGACCTAACGTATCATATTTTAGTTTTGATGGCAGAAATGGAAATAACACCGGACGAGATAAAAACAGAGTTGATGAAAAGGCATATAAATAATCAGGAGCAGGCTGATTGAACAGTTCATATCAAAGCTTACATACTCACACACTGTATTGTGACGGGACAAAAAGTGTTGAGGACATGATAAAAGCTGCTATAGAAAAAGGCGGCAGCTCATTGGGATTTTCTGAACATTCGGATGTTTTGTTTGATCCCGATTATTCTATGACAATCGAAGATACGCCTGTTTATATTGATGATGTGCGTAAAATGCAAAAAAAGTATGACGGCGAGTTTGATGTGTTTCTTGGATTGGAAGTAGATTATTTCACCGACTATGTACCGTCAGATTTGGATTATATAATTGGATCTGTTCATCATGTTTTTTACAAAGGAGAGTTTATAACTGTTGATGGTTCAGCAGGTCACGTAAAGTTTATAACAAAAGAGCATTTTAAAGGTAATTTCTACAAAATGGCAGAAGTGTATTATGAAACACTTGCTGATATAATAAATAAAACAAACGCAGATATAGTCGCACATTTTGACCTCGTAGCAAAACACAACGTTGACAATAAACTGTTTGATGATAAAAATCACAGATATGTAAAAGCAGCACTTGCAGCAATGGATTCTATTTTAGAAAAGTGCAAATTATTTGAAGTAAACACCGGTGCTATGTTTCGATTAGGAAACCCGGAGCCTTATCCATCAGCATTTTTATTAAAAGAACTCTGTAAACGTGGTGGTGAGGTTATACTTTCCAGTGATAGTCACAAACCGGAGTCATTATATTACAAATTTGATGAAGTGCTGGAGCTTGTAAAAGCCTGCGGCTTTAAGCATATAAAACGACTAACAAAAGACGGCTTCATTGATGTACCAATTAATAATTAACCGGTATCGGAGGTATTTATATGTTAAATTTAATAGAGTTATACGGCAGCATGGTTTTTAGCGACCATGTAATGAAAAACTGTTTACCTGATGAGGTTTATAATGCCTTGCAAAATACTATTCAAAGCGGTGGTAAGCTTGATGACTCTGTTGCCAATGCTGTTGCTGATGCGATGAAAAACTGGGCAATTAATCTTGGCGCAACACATTATACACACTGGTTTCAGCCGATGACAGGAATAACAGCAGAAAAACACGACAGCTTTTTATCACCAACCGGTGATGGCAGAGCTATTATGGAGTTTTCGAGCAGTGCGTTAGTGCAGGGTGAAGCTGACGCATCAAGCCTTCCGTCAGGTGGTTTGCGTGCAACATTTGAAGCACGGGGTTATACTGCATGGGACCCAACATCTTATGCTTTTGTACGAAATAAAACCTTGTACATTCCTACATCTTACTGCTCTTATGGTGGTGAAGCGCTTGATGAAAAAACGCCACTTCTACGCTCTATGCGTGCTGTTGAAAAGCAAGCTCTTAGGATACTGCGGTTATTTGGTTATAACGATGTAAAAAATGTTACTGCAATGGCAGGCGCTGAGCAGGAGTATTTCTTAATAGATAAAGCGATGTATGAAGAACGCAAGGACTTGATGTATACGGGTCGAACACTTTTTGGTGCAAAGTCACCAAAGGGTCAGGAGCTTGACGATCAGTATTATGGAGCGATAAAACCAAGGGTTTCTGCGTATATGCAAGCTCTTGATGAAGAACTGTGGAAGCTTGGAGTGCCTGCAAAAACTGAGCATAACGAGTCTGCACCTGCACAGCACGAGCTTGCCTCAGTGTATACAACCGCCAATCGTGCAACTGACCACAATCAACTTATAATGGAGATTATGCAAAGCATTGCAAAGGATCACGAAATGATTTGCACACTCCACGAAAAACCGTTTGATGGTATAAATGGCAGTGGTAAGCACAATAACTGGTCGCTTTCAACCGATACAGGTTTAAACTTGCTTGACCCCGGTGATAAACCGTATGAAAATAAACTGTTTTTACTATTTTTTATCGCTGTAATTAAAGCAGTTGACGAGTATCAGGATTTGCTACGCATTGCAGCAGCTAGTGCAGGTAATGACTGCCGTCTTGGCAGCGGTGAAGCTCCACCTGCAATAATTTCTGTTTTTATTGGTGAACAGCTACAGTCGATACTAAACTCTATTGAGAATAAAACGCACTATAATCCTAACAAACATAATGAATCGGTAAGCTTAGACACATCTATTACACCTAGCTTTTTTAAGGATACTGCCGACCGCAACAGGACTTCACCATTTGCTTTCACCGGAAACAAGTTTGAGTTTCGTATGGTTGGTGCAAATATGTCGATAGCTAAAGCAAATGTTGTAATCAACACAGCGGTTGCAGAGTCTTTGCGAGTTTTTGCTGATACTCTTGATGGTGTTGAAGATTTTGAGGCTTCCCTGCTCCGTTTAATTAGAAAAACAATCAAAAAGCATAAAAGAATACTTTTTGACGGCAATAGTTACAGTGAGCAGTGGTTAAAAGAGGCAAAAACTCGTGAACTCTTGAACCTTGAAACTACTCCCGATGCTTTGCCATATATGCTAGACGATAAGAATATCGCTTTATATGAAAAGCATAATGTATTTTCAAAAGCGGAAATACAGTCAAGATATGAAATCGGTCTTGAAAACTATTGTAAGCTTTGCAACATCGAGGCTGTTACGATGTATAAGCTCATTAAGAAGAATATTTTACCTGTTGGTGCAATCAGTGCAGGTGAGTTAAGCGAAGCGGCCCTTTCTAAGAAAGCTCTTGTTTCTAAAATAAATTGTCTGTACGAGAGGGAGACTGTGAGAGTTTTGTCAAATCTAACTGATGATTTACACAAAAAAGTGAATGAGCTTTATGCTGAGCTGTGTAATGCTGAGGATAAAATTGATTTATTGGAGAGAGCAAGGCATTATAAGGGTTCGGTTTTGGTGAAAATGAATGAGGTGCGTGAGCTTACAGATAAAATGGAGCTTCTAGTCCCCCGAAAGCACTGGCCTTTCCCAACTTACGGCGATTTACTGTTTAGTGTAAGGTGAATGAGACACTCTAAGATAACTTTAACGGGCGGATTGCCATCCGCCCCTACAATACCCCTAATCTTTATCTAATAAGGAGTATGTTTATGAAACGTGAGAAGGCGCAAATACTTGAAGGTTTTGTTTCGATAGTAGGGAATGCTGTACTTTTTGGTGCGAAGTTTTGGGTTGGTGTGACTACGGGTTCTATTGCACTTGTTGCAGATGCGTGGCACACATTGTCCGATTCGCTCACATCAATATTTGTGGTAGTTGCAGCTAAACTTGCTTCAAAAAAACCCGATAAGGAGCATCCTTTTGGTCATGGACGCTGGGAGCTAATTGCTGCGATAATGATAGCATTTTTGTTGATATTCATAGGGTATGAATTCCTTACCAGCTCTATTGAGAGGTTTCAAAACCAAGATGGTGTTGTTTATGGCACATTGGCTCTTGTTATAACTGTAATATCAATACT
>JAITFS010000070.1 GCA_031281195.1 Oscillospiraceae bacterium | reverse complement strand
CACAACATGACAAATCACCAACCCTGTTTTTATTTGTTTTTATTATATAAAAAGCATAGCACAGTATTGATTTTGTGTAAAGGTGTGGTATACTTGTTTTATTATTTTACAGATTATTTTAACGAATTAAGGAGGACTGTATAATGCAAGAACATAAAAACTCTATATTAATAATCGAGGACAGTGATTTAAACATTAGAATACTTAGCGATATACTAGGGTCTGACTACATATTACATACCGCTCTTGATGGTGTGGAGGGTGTTGATAAAGCAAAGGAGGTACGCCCCGATCTTATTTTGCTTGATATTGTGCTTCCGAAAATGGACGGATATGAAGTGCTAAAAGAATTAAAAGAAATGAATGAAACTAAAGAAATCCCCGTAGTTATTGTTACTTCTCTTAATGAAATTGATGACGAGCGCCGCGGATTGCAGCTTGGTGCTGCCGACTTTATTAATAAACCTTATGACCCGATAACTGTTAGACTCAGAGTTGATATTCAAATGCGTATGATAGAGCAGCTTAGAACAATAACAATGCTCAGTGCCGAGGTTGCACAATGGCTGCAGGGAGGCCCTGATAAAGAGTAATGTTTGTACTCACTGGGGGTAAAAATTGACAGGATTTTTATACGAAACGCACATGCACACCTCGGAAGTCAGTGCATGTGCTGTTAATTCCGCTAAAGAGCAAATTCAATATTATAAGATTATGGGTTACACGGGAGTAATCGTCACAGATCATTTTATTAATGGTAACAGTGCCTGTGATAAAAATCTTCCGTGGAGAGAAAAGATGCTATTTATGGCATCCGGTTACGAAAACGCTAAAATTGCAGGAGACAGGTTAGGTGTTGATGTTTTTTTCGGCTGGGAGTTTTCAATACGCGGGTCTGATTTTTTAACCTATGGGCTTGATGTGGATTTTCTTATACAACACCCCGGTATTGATGGAATGAGCATCGAAAAGTACAGTGCAACAGTCCGTAAATATGGTGGTTATATCGCACAAGCACATCCGTACAGAGAGGCGTTTTATATAGAAAAATGTTACCCTGCACCTGCATATTTGCTTGATGGAATAGAAGTTTTTAATGTTATGAACTCAAAATCCGCTAACGAAAAAGCGGTAGATTTTGCAAAAGAGTACAATCTACCTATGCAGTCGGGTTCTGATTCTCATAGCATTGGTAACTATACGTATGGCGGAATAAAGCTCCGTGAACGAGCACAGAGCTTTAACGATATTATCAGTGCGATAAAGAGCAGAAACATTGAGCTAATTATGTAACTTAGTCTATATATTGTACTTTTTCTGCTTCAAAGAAACCACGAGGACTTGGATTTTCGTCAGGTGTGCCAACGGTAATCACACAATACGGAATCTTTGGTGCTTTTATATCAAATATTTCTGCTATTGACGGCATTCTTTCCTCTCTTGGATAAACACCACACCAACAAGTGCCAAGACCCATTGCAACCGCTTCTAACAAAATGTTTTGTGTAGCAGCTCCACAATCTTGTGCAAAATACCCTTCCATTTGACCTTCTTGTGGTAATGCAACAATAACTATTGCTGCTGTTGCAGTTTTACTCATTTGTGCATAAGGGTGCACATCTGCAATTTTATCAAGAAGCTCACGCTTTGTAACAGCGATAAACTCCCAAGGGCGTGAGTTGCGTGCAGACGGTGCAAGCATTGCCGCATGAAGCAGGCGATCCATTTGCTCACGTGTTACCGGAACATCGGGTTTGTATCTGCGGATTGAACGGCGGTCAGCTATAATTTCTGTTATTTCTGTCATTGAAAAAACCTCCTTTTATATGTATAATGTTTAGTGGACGTTTATTATATCATAAACAAAAATATAAACAAGGCAAGGAGTATGAATATGTTAAAAGTTGCTGTAATTGGGGTTGGAAGCATTTCTCCGCAACACATTGAGGCGTTTCTTGAGTTTCCAAAAAGGTGCGAAATCGTGGCTTTTTGTGATATTGTACCTGTAAAATGTATGCAAAAAGTTGAGCATTATGACTTGCGAGGTGTCGCAATATACGACTCACACAAGACATTGCTCGAAGAAGCGGAGTTTGACCTTGTGAGTATATGTACTCCACCGTTTTGTCACGCAGAAATTACAATTGACTGCCTTAACGCAGGAAAACATGTTATCGTAGAAAAACCGATGGCAGCATCACTTGAGGAATGTGACAACATGATAAACGCTGCAAAAACAAGTGGTAAGGTTCTATCTGTTATTGCACAAAACCGTTTCCGTGACCCTGTTTGGAATCTGAAGCTTATACTTGATAGTGGTGTTATCGGGAAAATCGTTCACGCACAGGTTGACTCTCACTGGTGGCGTGGTCATGCCTACTACGATTTGTGGTGGCGTGGTCTATGGAAAATGGAGGGTGGTGGTTGTACATTAAACCACGCAGTTCATCATATCGACATGCTCGGTTGGATGATGGGTTTACCTGAAAAAGTATGTGCAATGCTTAGTAACACATCACATGACAACTCTGAGGTTGAGGATATATCTGTTGCAGTTATGCGATATAATGACGGAGCGCTTGCGCAAGTAACAAGCAGTGTTGTAAATCACGGTGAAGAACAGCAAATAGTTTTTCAAGGTGAAAACGGACGTATCTCAGCACCTTGGCGAGCTGTTTCGCAAAAATCACAACCAAATGGACACCCTGTACCAAACCCGGAGTTTGAACAGGAGCTATGCAAACAATTTGAATCTCTCCCCTTTTTAAAATACGAGGGTCACATAGGACAAATTGATGATGTCCTAACTGCAATAGAAACAAATAATTCTCCGCTTATACGTGGTGAAGACGGTCGCTTAACAATTGAACTGATAACTGGCATATACAAAGCAGGAACAGAAGAAACTACAATAAAATTACCAATAGATAAAAGCGACCCATTCTATACTGTTGACGGAATACTGGAAAATGTGCCACGTTTTTACGAAAAAACAACCTCCGCCGAAGAACTCGAAGGAGAGATAACGCTAGGCGGGAAGTATATGTATTAAGGAAATGCATAATTCATAATGCATAATGCATAATGAATAGAGAGTAAGGGTTAGAACTTTTGAAAATTAATTATTAATTAAATAAAGGGGGGGTTATTTATATGTCAAATATTTCTAGTGGGATGAATTATGCGCCGAAAGGAAAACCGGCACCGGTTGTAAAGCCGGGTGAGTTTATTATTGCTGCCATCGGGCTTGACCACGGACACATCTACGGACAATGCAACGGTTTAATCGAAGCAGGAGCAATACTAAAAAGCGTCTATGACCCTGACCCAAAAAAAGTCGAAAACTTTTGCAAAACATACCCGCAAGTCAAAGCTGCCAAAAGTGAAGACGAAATACTAAACGACCCTACAATAAACCTTGTAACAGGAGCATGTATAACAAGTGAACGTTGTGCATTAGGACTTCGAGTGATGAACGCAGGCAAGGACTACTTTACAGACAAAGCACCGCTTACAACACTTGAGCAACTGGCAGAAGCCAAAGAAGCAGTAAAACGCACAGGCAAAAAATACATGGTTTATTACTCTGAACGAATCCATGTAGAAACAGCAGTATTTGCAGGGCAACTCATCGAGGAAGGCGCAATCGGTAGGGTTGTGCAGGTATTAGGGCTTGGGCCTCATAGACTTATGCCGCAAAATCGCCCCGACTGGTTTTTCATCAAAGAAAAATACGGTGGTATTTTATGTGATATAGGCAGCCACCAGATTGAGCAGATACTATTTTACACAGGAGCAAAGGACGCAAGTATTGTGCAAAGTCAAATCGGCAACTACAATCATCCAAAGTACCCCGAGCTTGACGATTTCGGCGATGCCATGCTGCTAACCGACACAGGAGCAACCGGATATTTTCGTGTAGACTGGTTTACACCTGACGGTTTGCAGATGTGGGGAGACGGGCGTAGCATTATACTTGGTACAGAAGGTTATATCGAACAAAGAAAGTACATGAACCTTGGTACAAAAGACGGTCCCGGTCATTTATTCTTAGCTAATAATAAAGAGGAAACCCACTATCATGTAGAAGGTAAGGTTGGTTATCCGTTTTTCGGAGAGCTGATTTTAGACTGCTTAAATCGTACAGAAAATGCTATGACACAAGACCACGCATTTAAAGCCGCAGAGCTTTGTGTCAAAGCACAACTTCAAGCAAAGGTGATTGCACCGTAGGAATACTGTCATTTTTTCATATTTACAAAAAGTTTTCATCTTAAAGTATGGCATTTTTCGTAAAAATGTGATATGATATGTTACTATTTGTAAATAATTAGTATCTTTTATAATTGTTGTTTGTGGGTGATCTTAGTGCTCGAATTACTCTCTCCGGCGGGTTCGCCCGAAGGTGTTATAGCGGCCGTACAAAACGGGGCAGATGCAATCTACCTCGCATTTCAAGAGCTAAACGCTAATATGGATGCAGATAATTTTAACTTTGACGAGTTTGGACGCGCACTTGAATATTGCAGGGTTAGAGGAGTAAAAGCGTACCTCGCAATGGATTGCCTTGCGTATGACCGCGAGTTGCCGATAGCATCACAAAACGCAAAGGAAGCAAGCCGATACGGAGCAGATGCAATAATAGTTCAAGACCTTGGAATTATGCGGGCGGTTCGTCAATCCGTACCAAATATGCCGGTTCATGCCAGCCCTCGAATGGGAATTCATAACCTTGAAGGTGTAAAAATGGCAGCCGCAACAGGCTGTACACGGGTAACTCTACCAAACGAACTATCACGAAAAGAGATTTATCATATTTGCAGGTACTCCCCCATTGATATTGAAGTGTCGGTACAAGGTTCGTTATGCATGAGTTACACAGGACAATGCTATATGAGTGCCATGCTTGGTGAAAGCAGTGATAATCGCGGGTATTGCGAAAAGTTTTGTCAACACAACTACACAGCTTCCGGACATACAATAACTTATCCGCTCAGCTTAAAGGATAACTGCCTTGTACAATACCTTGCCGACCTTGAAACAATAGGTGTTAAAGCAGTCAGAATCGAAGGACGTTCAAACCGACCTGAATACACAGCACTTGTCACGGGTATGTATTCGAAAGCAATACGAAACCAAAAGAATCCCACCGCTGATGAAATTCATACCTTACGAAACGCATTTTCACAACAAGGGTTTACGGCAGGATATTACACCGACCATAAGGATTCCGAGATGCTCGGTTTACGTGAGCGGGATAAAAGGTCAGACTCGGCACTTTTTACTTCAACACGAAAACTATACTTAAACGGTGAGTTCCAGCGAGTACCTATCAGATTTGTCGGTTCGGTTTCGAGCGGAAAACCTGTCAAGCTTGCGGCTGCCGATGACAAAATGAACGCTGCCGTTGCTTACGGCCCAATTCCCGAGCAGGCTTTTCATAAGGATTTCTCACTTGCTGCATTACAAACCGAGCTGTATAAAACCAGCGGAACCCCATTTGTTTGTCTTGGTGTAAAAGGCACAGTCGAGCCGGGATTAACAGTACCAATGTCTGTTTTTGCTGAAATGCGAGTTCAATTATTTGCTGAAATATTGGAGCAACGCAAGCTGCTTGCCCCAAATCCGGAAGGTGAGTTTTATCCCGGCGTTTTTGGAACTGATGTGTTTGTACCTGACCTCGACGATATGAATCAAAGCGAACCGCCGGTGATAAATATTTCTATCAGTAAAGCAGATCAACTTTCTAAAGAATTATTTGAATTAAATCCAAGGATTGTTTACATACCTGTTACCGAGCTTAACTATGAGTCTCCTATATTGCGTAGTTGTTTGGAAAGTGAAGAAACTACTGTGGCAGTAACGCTGCCGCGAGCAATTCACGACAATGAGAAAAAAGGCATCTCAAAGATTCTAAAACGGGCACCGTCACTTGGTATTAAAGAAGCATTAGTCAGTAACATCGGGCAAATCCAGTTTGCAAAAAGTCACGGTATGCAGGTTCGTGGGGATTTCGGGCTAAATGTGTACAACTCCGAAGCCCTGTATGTACTTCAAAAATTAGGATTACTTTCTGCCACAATATCTTTTGAGATAAAGCTCTTAGAAATACGAAACATGGTTAAACCACTCGACACAGAGATTATAACTTATGGACGTTTGCCGTTAATGTTCACAGAAAGCTGCATAGTCCGCAATTGCACAGAAGCATGTACATGCGACAGTTTCACAGGATTAACAGGAAAACACGGGGCACTTTTCCCAATCGTTGCCGATTTTGGATGCCGAAATGTTTTATTAAGCTCACAGAAACTTTTTATGGCTGATAAACGTCATAATATAGCAACTCTTGGACTTTGGGCGCAAAGACTGTATTTTACAACAGAAAATGCAATTGAATGTGTTTTAGTTATGAAGCGGTACATGGGTAAGAGCAGGTACACTCCTGCGGGACACACAAGAGGTATGTACTACCGCGATGTAGAAATATAATTTAACTTAAAAGGACTTTTATGAAAGCAATACTTACCAGACGAACAATAATAATACTATCAACAGCACTACTACTGGCTCTTATAACTGTTGTATCTGTTTGGGTGTTTAACACATCAGGACCGGTTACAGGTTTTGCAAACACTGTTACACAACCTGTTAGAATACTTGCATCCTCTGTTGCTCAAGTATTTGGCGATATTTTCTCAGCAATTTACGAGTTTGAGGCACTACAAAACAGAAACGACGAATTGCTGCGACGTATTGCAGAGCTTGAAGCTGCGTATCGTGAAGCGCACGACCTCGCTATAGAAAATGCACGATTGCGAGCGTTGCTGGATTTCGGGCAGTTACACGGTAACTTTACGCAAGAGATGGCGACCCTTCGAAGTTGGACCGGTGATAACTTCACATCAACTTTTGTTATAAATCTGGGTTCTGCAAACTCAAATATAGCAAACGGTATGGGAGTTGCAACTGAATACGGTGTTTTAATCGGGCAGGTCTTTAGTGTTGGAGCAACTGAATCTACAGTCATAACTATATTGGACACCAGATTTTCCGCGGCGGCTTTTGTTGGCCGTAGAGATACCGGAGACGAGGGTGAAAGCTCTGTTACAGCAAAAGGTGATTTCTCCTACATGCGTAGCGGTTATCTAATTCTTGATGCTATTGATGATGACCTCATAGTACGTCCCGGTGATACTGTTGTTACTTCGGGGCGAGGTGGTGTTTTCCCACCGGGATTAATTATTGGTGAGGTTGATGATGTTATCAGGCACGTAAACGAAATTGGACGTTTTGCTGTTGTTGAGCCACTGCTTGATATTGAAAATCTAACAAGCGTTTTTGTAATAACAGGCTTTGAGATAACCGGAGATTAGGTTTATACACAAGAGGGTAAAAATGAGAAGAAAAGTTTTAATAGTATCAATACTGTTACACGCAGCTCTTTTGATAACTGTGTATGTTTTTCAAGGTGTTATACTGCCCTTCTTACGTATTGGCGGACTTGTACCTCTACTTTTACCAACAGCCGTTGCCGGTGTTGCACTTTATGAGGGGCGTTACGTTGGTGGTTTGACAGGACTGTTTGCAGGTATTTTATGCGACATATCTTTTAACCAGCCTGTCGGAATATTTACAGTAACACTCACTGTCATCGGGCTTTCTATCGGTGCGCTCTCAGATGCAGTCATTTTGCAAGGTTTTGCAACATATTATTTAATGTGTGCTGCGTCTCTGGTTATATGTACATTTGTACAAATAGTTCCACTGGTTGTGTTTTTGCAAATCCCGTTTTATGCTCTGATAGGTACAGCAATAGGACAGCTTGTGTATTCGCTTATACTTGCGTTTCCTCTTTGGTTTTTTATACGTGCGCTTGGCAAACGGGCAGACCGAATAGGAATACCACGTAGAGCCTCCTGATTTAGAAAGGGTTTATTAAATGCGAAAAATGTATTCTCCAATAAGAATAGCTGCACTTTTTATCGTCATTGGTTTATCAATGGTTGTGTATGTTTCTGCTTTGTATACAATACAAATTCATCAACCGTCACAGCTTGACAGCGATTTGATACAAAGACGAATTATAACAAGAACATCAACAATAACAGCCGCACGTGGAAACATTTATGACCGTAACGGTGTGCTTTTAGCTTCCGGTAAACCCTCGTACAATGTTATGCTCGACTGGTGGGCGCTTCGTGGTTCACCCGATACAAATAATACTGTACTCGAACTGATCTATGCGGTTATGGACGAAGGATTTACATACAATGACAGCTTCCCTGTTACTCGCGGTGCGCCTTTTGAGTTCACCACAAATATGACAAACACACAAAGAAACAGGCTGGATGCGTATATTGATTACCATGATGCACTTTATCCTGATATTTCTGTCTCTGATTTGCTCGCCTGGATGCGCGACCATTATAGAATCGACTATCGGATTGGAATACTTGATGCTCGTTTGATTATAGGTGTGAGATACGAGCTTGAGGTACGTGCAATTATTGGTACAATTCCTCCGTATGTTTTTGCTTCTGAGGTTAGCACTGATTTTATATCATATATTGAAGAACGAGGTTTTAACGGTGTGTATTTTGACACGTCATTTGTGCGTGAATATCACACTGAACACGCTCCGCATATTTTAGGTTATATTGGCCGAATGACAGCCGAGGAATACGCAGTGTATAGGGAGTTTGGTTATCCTATGGATGCTGTTGTTGGAAAAATCGGTGCTGAACGTGCGTTTGAGATGTATTTGCATGGTGTTGACGGACAGCAAACCATACGTTTTAATGACGAGGGTACTGTTCTGCAAAGAGAGATAACTAAAGTACCCGAACCGGGGCAGCATGTGTATCTAACTATAGATCATGGTTTGCAAATAGCTACAGAACACGCACTAAAAACGCAGATTGACAGAATAAACTTAGAGCGTCAAGAAGCTGAATATAATGAAGATGAAGATGAAGAAATGGAGCTTATCCCCGGCGGTGCTGTTGTTGTTACGGATGTAAGAACAGGCGAAGTTCTTGCTGCTGCATCATACCCAACCTTTAGTCTTACCACTCTCTCAAATGACTGGGCTTTTCTAAACTCTAACCCTGATTCTCCAATGCTTAACCGCGCAACACACGGTATATATACTCCGGGTTCAACCTTTAAGATGGTAACTGCTTTTGCAGCACTTCGTGATATTCCGGCAATAACCAAATACCGCACAATTGAAGACAGAGGACGTTTTACACAATGGGAGGACGCAGGTTTTGTCGCTTCATGCTGGATTTATACCACACAATGGGGCAACACTCATGGTGAGGTTAACGTTGTGCAAGCTATAGAATGTTCGTGTAACTACTATTTTTTACAAGTTGCCTCATGGTTTAGAGGTGGTGCTGAAGCCGGAGCGAGAACTATGAGTGCTGCCGCTTTGGAGTTTGGTCTTGGTAGCAGAACCGGTCTTGAAATATCCGAAAGTCCGGGACGTCTCCCATTACCGGAAGAAAAGGAACGACTCTTTCCTTCAAATGACCCTGATCGTCTATGGTATACTGCCGACTCGCTACAAGTAGGCTTTGGTCAAGGTATCAGCCGTTTTACACCTGTACAGCTTGCAAACTACGCTGCAACTATTGGGAATGGCGGAACCTTGTATTCATTATCTATTTTACGTAGAGTTATGAGCTCTGACTTTACAGAACCCGTGCTTAATTTTGAGCCAACAATTAGACACCAGATAGAAGAACTTGAATACATCGATATACTCCAAGAGGGTATGCTTGCCGCATCAAGAGGAAACCGTGGAACAGCAAGGTCTATCTTTGGTAATTATCGTATACTTGTCGCTTCCAAAACCGGCACAGTGCAAGCAGAAAGCCAACGTATGAATGACGGCGTATTTGTCTGTTATGCACCGGCTGATGATCCTCAGATTGCAATATCTGTTGTTGTTGAAAAGGGTGGTTCAGGGTCAGCGATAATGGACATTGCAAGAATGATATTTGACCACTACTTTGTTACAGAAAGTACGTTTTTTGCTTCACCTTACGGGCAGATGATCCCATAGCCTTTTTCGTTTCACGAAAAAGGCATTGGAAGAAATGCACAGCATTTCTTCTAAGACTGAGCACCCTTCAAAGATTAAACTAACTTCTGAAAAGGATTATATAATTAGTAGATGAGAAACAATATTCACATCAAAGGCGCAAGAGAAAACAATCTAAAAAACATTGATCTGGAAATCCCAAGAGACAAGCTTGTGGTACTAACAGGAATATCAGGAAGCGGAAAATCTTCACTAGCTTTTGACACTATTTATGCAGAGGGTCAAAGGCGTTATGTTGAGTCGCTTTCTGCTTATGCACGCCAGTTTTTAGGACAAATGGAAAAACCCGACATTGATTATATCGACGGGTTATCACCTGCAATCTCGATTGACCAGAAAACAACCAGCCGTAACCCACGCTCCACAGTTGGCACAGTCACAGAGATTTACGACTATTTGCGTTTGCTCTGGGCAAGAATCGGCATACCTCACTGCTATATTTGCGGCAAAGAAATACAGCAGCAATCTGTTGATCAGATTGTTGACAGCGTTTTGTCATTACCGGAAGCGACCAGAATACAAATCATGGCTCCCGTCATTCGAGCACGTAAAGGCGAGTACGCAAAGGTTTTTGAAGACGCACGAAAAAGCGGTTATGTCCGCGCCCGTGTTGACGGCAGTGTTTATGATTTGTCTGAAGAAATAAAGCTCGATAAAAACAAAAAGCACAATATTGAAGTTATAGTTGACCGTCTTATAATAAAAGAGGATATGGCACGGCGACTGACTGACTCTGTTGAAACAGCGCTTGCACTCTCAGGCGGATTGCTTATTGTTGATATTGTCGGTGAAGATAGAGAACTGCTGTTTTCGCAAAACTACGCTTGTGAGGACTGCGGCGTTTCTATGGAGGAGCTGACACCTCGACTGTTCTCATTTAACAATCCGTATGGTGCTTGCCCTAAATGCACAGGGCTTGGTACACAGCTACGTGTTGACCCTGCGTTGATTATCCCAAATCCGTCCATGTCAATAGAAGATGGTGGTCTTAACGCATCAGGCTGGGGAAATGTAAAAAATGACGGCATCTCAAAAATGTATTTTGAAGCTCTTGCAAAGCGTTATAGATTTAAGCTCTCAACACCGATTAAAGACCTGCCTGAGAGTATTATGAATATAATCCTATACGGTACAAACGGTGAAAAGCTTGATTTATATTATGATCAACCACGCGGAAAAGGCGTTTTAACGCAACCCTTTGAGGGAATCGTAAACAATATAGAGCGGCGATATAAGGAAACGCAGAGTTTATCAATGCGTTGGGAGCTGGAGTCATATATGGCGGAGCATCCATGCCCTGACTGCCACGGAAAACGCCTAAAAAAAGAAGTCCTCGCTGTTACAGTTGGCGATATAAATATTGCAACACTCACAGAAATGTCTATCATAAAAACGCTTAACTTTATTGACAACTTAAAATTAAAAGAAAAAGATGAGATGATTGCCCGGCGTATTCTTAAAGAAATACGAGAACGTCTCGGTTTTTTACAAAGTGTAGGTTTGGAATATCTTACGCTCAGCCGTCAGGCAGGCAGCTTATCCGGTGGTGAAAGCCAAAGAATTAGGCTTGCAACACAAATCGGCTCATCTCTGATGGGTGTGCTGTATATTCTTGATGAACCATCTATCGGTTTGCACCAACGAGACAACATAAAGCTCCTAAACATGTTAAAACGTCTTCGCGATTTGGGGAACACTCTGCTAATTGTTGAGCATGACGAAGAAACCATGATGGCAGCCGACTATATCGTGGATATAGGTCCCGGTGCAGGCGTAAATGGTGGTCAGGTTGTTTGTGCAGGAAGTGCTGATGATATTATGGCTTGCAAAAAATCTATCACAGGTAAGTATTTAAGTGGAGTTAAAAAAATCCCTATACCAAAAAAACGCAGAAGTGGGAACGGGAAGCTTCTCACTATCATAGGAGCAGCAGAGAATAATCTAAAGGATTTGACAGTTTCAATTCCACTTGGCAAAATGACTGCCGTAACAGGCGTATCAGGCAGTGGTAAATCCTCGCTTGTCAACGAGGTTGTATACAAGGCATTAGCCTCCGAATTAAATGGTGCAAAAACCCGTCCCGGTAAGTTTGAGTTAATTCAAGGTATGGAATACCTTGACAAGGTCATTGACATAGATCAATCACCAATCGGACGCACTCCACGCTCAAACCCTGCAACATACACAGGTGTGTTTAGTGATATTCGTGACCTTTTTGCACAAACTCAAGATGCGCGGGCTAGAGGTTATAAGCCGGGACGTTTTTCGTTTAATGTTCGTGGCGGTCGTTGCGAGTCATGCACAGGAGATGGTCTGATAAAAATAGAAATGCACTTTTTGCCTGATATTTATGTACCATGTGATGTTTGTAAAGGTAAACGCTATAATCGTGAAACGCTTGAGGTACGTTATAAAGGTAAAAATATACATGAAGTGCTGGATATGACTGTTGATGAAGCTCTGGATTTCTTTGAAAATCTACCGAAGATTCGTCAAAAGCTGGTAACCCTTGTTGATGTTGGACTTGGTTATGTAAAGCTCGGTCAACCCTCAACCACTCTATCAGGTGGTGAAGCTCAGCGTGTTAAGCTCTCCACCGAGCTAAGCAAACGCTCGACCGGAAATACATTTTACGTGCTTGATGAACCAACAACAGGGCTTCACACAGCAGATGTCCATAGACTAATTGAGGTGCTTGACAGGCTGACAGACTCCGGTAACACTGTTGTTGTTATTGAGCATAATCTTGATGTTATTAAAATCTCCGACCATATAATTGACTTAGGCCCTGAGGGTGGTGATGGTGGCGGTGAGATTCTTTTTGAAGGTACACCGGAGGAAGCTATTGTTTGTGATGTTAGCTACACAGGACAATACTTAAAGAGAGTATTTAGTGATAAATGGGAAGAATGATTTCTTAGCTTTATTTTGTTTTCGTATGTAAAAGTGAGAAAGTTATGAAAAAATGTCCACGATGCTTAAAAACTGATGATGACTCTGTCCGCTTTTGCAAAAAATGCAACACAGAGTTATTTTTCCTAGATAGATTCCCCGAGAAGGAGAAGGAAAAAAGTAAGAATAAACGAGGACTGTTCAAACCGAAAAAATAAGGAGATACCCAAATGCAAGGTTTTGTGGTATAATCATTTTTTTATAAAAAGCAAAAGGAAACACAAATGAAAGGTTTTACAATATTATGAAAAAGATAGTAACAATTACTCTGGTAATTATAATGGTATTTGCTCTTACCGCTTGTGGTATACTCGACTTTTTCGGTTCAGATGATGATTCCGGGTCATCAGGCTCAAACGGCAGCGGTATTGGCAACGGAAGCAACAATGACATAGGTGATAACACACCACCGATACATAATGACCCTACTCCGCCACCTGTTCCCGTTGACCCGAACGAGCGCGGAAACACAGCAAGCAATCTTGTTAACGGCGGGATTGCGGTATATAACGATGGTTGGATTTATTTTTCAGATTTGTATGTACAAACCTTAATTAAAATGCGAGCAGATGGATCTGAACGTACCGTTCTGGCTCATGATGTTGATTATGGCAACTTGAATATTGTCGGAGATTGGATTTATTTCACTGAATGGGGAAATATTCAAAAAATGCGTACAGATGGCACAAACAGGTCACGTGTAGCACTGGAATACTCTTCAGTACGCGTTGGAAATATGACCGTCATTGGCGAGTGGATTTACTATACAAATACCATGAGTGAGCAGGGGTTATATAAGCTAAAAACCGATGGAACTGAAGATATTAAGCTTCTCGACGGTGATATAAGATACTTTAATGTATCCGATGATTGGATTTATTATGTTGGCGAGTACGGTGAGTTAGATGACGGAAGCTTTGGTTATCCTTTTATTAGAATGAGAACAGATGGTACTGAGCCAAGCTTTATTGAGCTTGTGGACAGTGGTATTGACGATTTTGGTATAAAGTTCTTAACAAACTTTATTGTAGATAACGGCTGGATATATGCAACCTCTAATTTTTTCAATTTTTCAGGTGCAATGAGGTTTCGTATTGATGGTACAGATTTTACGTATTTAGGTGGTGAAGGTTTAGCTTCTAATATAGCTGTGGCAGATGGTTGGGTTTATTATACTACAGATAACGCTCCTGATTATGATTTGTACAGAGTCAGCGTTGATGGCGGAGAACCTGTAAAGCTCGCAACAAACCGCAATTTTCTAAATATGAATATTGTTAGTGATTGGATTTTCTTCAGAGGATTTTACGATGGTTTCTATGAAACAAACATAATAAAAATACGTACCGATGGCTCAGGTGGTTTTGTTCTTGAGGGTACACCATCATCGTAGCAGATGGAAAATACGTTACAAACAAACACAAATGAAAGGTTTAACGATATTATGAAAAAGATAGTAACAATTACTCTGGCAGTTTTAATGATTTTTGTTCTTGTAGCATGTGATTCAATCAGCTTGCCCGGCTTCGGTGATAACTCGGGTTCATCAGGGTCAAGCGGTAGTGGTGATGGAAGTAGTAGCGGTTCAGGAACGAACAACAATGGTGGTGGCAATAATGACATTGACATTCCACAAGGTCCGACCGGCGAGTTTCTTTATGCGCAGCTTAACTACGGCGGAAGTTACCCAACTATTGAAAATCTTACACAGGTTGCCAGTGCGACATTAATCTTTGTCGGAGATACTGTTGACGCTTTCTTACCACCTGATGTGAATGACTTTGTATTATTTCGTAACGGCACACCACTCGACGTAACAATAACGTATATGTCGCTAGGTTACTCACTTAGTACAGAAAATGCTTTTTATGAAATAAATGAACATGTACCAAGAGACCATGAAATGATAACACTTTATACTCTTAGCTTTAGCTACATTCCGACCGAACCGGGTGAATATCGCTTTGAAGCAACAATTAACGGTATAAAAATGGGTAGTAACACCTTTGTGTGGCGTGCAGATGATACCGGTGA
>JAITFS010000024.1 GCA_031281195.1 Oscillospiraceae bacterium | reverse complement strand
CCAACACACGCACCCGGCACAGGTTGGGGTTTATTTGAAGCTTCGTTTGGAAGTGTTTGTGTGATAAATCTTGTTGGTAGAGTTGATGTTCCTATGCAAAGTGACAATCCATTTCTTGAGGTTGACAGACTTATAAAAAATGCAGAGACAAAAGTAATTCTGGTAGATTTTCACGCAGAAGCAACAAGTGAAAAGCTTGCTATGGCATATCATTTGGACGGCAGGGTTACAGCACTTTGGGGTACTCATACTCATGTACAAACCTCTGATGCCAGAGTGTTTGACAAGGGAATGGGATATATCACAGACTTGGGTATGACAGGAGCTATTGAGTCCGTTATTGGCATGAATTATGAGCAACCGGTAAAACACTTCTTAGGATACCCAGTTGAACGTTTTATACCTGCCGAAGGTGCAGGAAAACTTGAGGGTGCAATTTTCGAAATCGACACAGAAACAGGGAAGTGCCTAAGTGTTGAAGCAATTAGGATTACGTAGAGAATAGAGAATAATGAATGAGTGTGCGGTGAGGTATATGTGTTTTTCAGTTTCTTAAAGAAACTGCTAAAAATACAGTATACCGAGCGAAAGCACACGTAGAGATAGAAAACACACTAAATAATAAACCTTTATGAACGAGAAAATGGTAATGATAACATGAAACGAATATTAATAATACTTGCAATTGTAATTCTATTAGTATTTACAATTGCGTGTGACGGCGGTGATTCGCCATCTGTTGGAACGAATAATTTAACAATTGTTGCAACAACTTTTCCACAATACGATTGGACTCAGCAAATACTCGGGGAGCTTGTAGAACAGATGGATTTAATACTACTTCAAAGCAGTAGTATTGATTTGCATAGTTTTCAACCATCAGTAAACGATATGATAACAATTTCTACATGTGATTTATTTATCTACATTGGTGGAGAGTCCGATGCTTGGGTAGAAGATGCACTAAATGGTGCAACCAATAAAGATATGATAGTAATAAATCTGCTTGATGTGTTAGGTGATGCGGCAAAATATGAAGAGGAGCTTGACGGTCCTGACGATGACCATCATCATCACTACCACCATGACGACGATTACCACCATGACGATGATGATGATGATGATGATGATGATGATGATGATGATGATGATGATGATGATGATGACCACGACCATGAATACGACGAGCATATATGGTTATCGCTTCGAAACGCAAGAATATTCTCAAGAGCTATTGCAGATGCACTTGTTATTCTCGATCCGGAAAATGCTGATATTTATGAAGCAAACCTTACCGAATATGTAAAAAAGCTAGAGGCTCTTGATGATAAATTTATAGAGATAACTGAAAAATTTGATAATAAAATTATGCTATTTGCAGATCGTTTTCCGTTCAGGTACTTGATGGATGATTATGACATAACATACTATGCTGCATTTTCAGGTTGTTCTGCTGAGACCGAAGCAAGCTTTCAAACAATCATGTTTCTTGCAAGAAAAGTTGATGAGCTTGGGTTACGTGATATTATCGTAACCGAAAGCTCAGATAAATCTATAGCAAATACTGTCATACGAGAGACAGAAAGCTCAGACCAAGAAATACATGTTTTAAACTCAATGCAGTCTGTAACACTTAGCGAAACACAAGCTGGGGTAACATTTTTATCTATAATGCAGGAAAATTTGGAAGTATTTATAGCTGTCTCACGAAATTGGAGTTAAGTATGCCGCAATTATCATGTAGGGATGTGTCTCTCGGGTACGATGGTAAAACTATTGTATCGGGGCTTACTTTTGACGTGAACAAAGGCGACTATTTGTGTATTGTCGGAGACAATGGCTCGGGTAAAAGCACTTTGATGAAAACAATACTCAGGCTTCAAACGCCTCTTTCAGGAAAAATTGAAACAGGTGATGGCGTTGCACCTAATGAAATCGGATATTTACTGCAACAGACTGCGGCACAAAAGGATTTCCCTGCAACTGTTCTTGAGGTTGTACTCTCGGGTTTGTTAAACCGTGCCGGTATGCGTCCGTTTTACAGTAAAACTGAAAAACAAACAGCTAATGAAAACATGGAAACTTTAGGCATTTCACATATTGCGAAAAAATGTTATAGAGAGCTTTCGGGCGGACAGCAGCAAAGAGTTTTGCTCGCCAGAGCACTCTGTGCAACCAGAAAAATAATCTTAATGGACGAACCGGCGGCAGGACTGGATCCCGGTGCTTCAATCGAGATGTACACGCTAATAAAAAATCTCAATGATAGTGGTGTCACTGTAATTATGATTTCGCACGATATAATTGCTTCTGTAAAGTATGCATCACATATTTTACATATTGGCAGAGAAAAAACATTATTCTTCGGCACTACAGAAGACTACTTAAAAACAGACATTGGCAAGCTGTATACACATACGGGAGGTGATACAGTTTGACAGAGATTTTTGATACAATCGTTTTAGCTTTTGATTTTACAATGGTGCGTTATGCAATGATTGTTGGTGTTTTGATAGCCATGTGTTCATCACTTTTAGGTGTTACATTGGTTTTAAAACGGTTTTCATTTATTGGTGATGGGTTATCCCACGTAGCTTTTGGTGCAATGGCAATAGCCGCAGCTATGAACCTGACAAACAACATATTATTCGTATTACCTGTAACAATGGTTTGTGCTGTGCTTTTATTAAGAACAGGGCAAAACTCAAAAATCAAGGGTGATGCTGCTATAGCAATGATTTCAGTTAGTGCTTTGGCGACCGGTTACCTTGTAATGAATGTTTTTGCAACTACAACAAACCTTGCGGGTGATGTGTGTACAATACTTTTTGGTTCAACAACGATTTTAACGCTCACAAATATTGATGTATGGGTGAGTGTGATACTATCACTTTCTGTTGTGACTGTTTTTACAATGTTTTACCATAAAATCTTTGCAGTAACATTTGATGAGGATTTCGCCACAGCAACAGGAAACAAAGCAAAGCTTTATAATCTTATCCTTGCAATAGTTATTGCTGTTGTAATAGTTCTTGCAATGCGTTTAGTCGGAGCATTACTCATTACTGCTCTTGTTATATTCCCGGCAATTTCTGCTATGCGTGTATTTAAAAGTTTTCGCTCAGTCACAATCTGGTCAGTAATTATCTCTGTTAAATGCGCTGCAATTGGTATGCTCGCCTCAATAGTGCTTGAAACTCCGGTCGGTGCAACAATCGTAGCAGTAAATATAATCGTTTTCGGACTATTCAGTTTTATAGGATTACTAAGAAGGATGATTTAGCAATATAGCATTTCATTAGGTGTTATAATTGCAAATTGCTCTTCGTTTTTTGAAGGTACATCGTGTACCCAAAAAACGCACTCGACATCCTGTCTCGTTTACGCAATTTCAATTACAACATCTAACTCAATGCTACAGGAGAACAGATTTGAAATATATATTAGCTATAACATTAATGTTTATATCCTTATTCCTTAACGCTTGTGGTGGTGAAGCAGATACAGACACAGATATAGAGATTATTGATTTAACAGTTCTTAGAGCAAACCTGCGTACAGCACAAATTGCAAATATATACCAAAACCCGTCACAATATGTTGATAAAATAATAAGAGTACAAGGCGTATTTACTTATGCAATTTCTCAAAACGGTGATTTGTTTACTTATGTTCTAACAATAGACGGTGATGATTGCTGTCAGGAAGGTTTTGAGTTTCGATTAAGTGGTGACCCGATATTTCCTGATGATTTCCCTAAAGACAGAGCAACAATTATAATAGAAGGCACTATTAAAAATTATCAAGAAGGACG
>JAITFS010000238.1 GCA_031281195.1 Oscillospiraceae bacterium | reverse complement strand
AGACGTAGTATCATACCGTCAAGCATTTCTGTAGAAAGCTCAACAGGATAAGCGTTTACCACATAGTTTATTCTATCATCAGCTTCTATGATATTTGTATTTAACTCACGTGCTCCATTATGATGGCAATACATCATCAAATCGCTGGTAATTCGCATTGTTTTTTCAAATCTAGTCTTCATGTTCTTTTCTCATCCTTTCGGAAACTGTGATAACCGGCAGTAGGAACATCGCAACAAGCCCTGCTGCAAAACCATTGTTATACAAGTTTAACCCACCATTTAATTCTCCTACAAACATTGCAACACTTACGTGTAAAAAGCCTGCGACAACACCCCAAATCCAACCAAACTGCCCTGCCATCGGTGCCAAAGCTGTTGAAAACAATATTGCTGCAACATTTGATGGTGAAATTAACTCATAGCGATTTAATGTAGCAGATAAAAAAGCACCAAGCATTACAGGGAGTACATTAAATACATGTTTACCAAATGCCGCAAACCCAACCATTGTGAAGATAGCGGCTATCACTATACCACTAAGTTCAGCTCCAAGCAAGAGCACAACTGTAGTAGCAAGCGCACAAAGTAATCCCATGTTTATGTAAATGCTGTATTTATATAAGAAAAAGAAGTCCGTTATCAAACGTCCGGAGTGTTTGTGAAACTTGAGATAATCACTAAAGTTTCTCTTTATATTTTTAATAAAACTATCTTCATCACCTGCGAAAAGACCGCATAAAATCATAGCTACTGCAAACGAATATAACATTAACGATAGAGCGAAATTGTTTCCTGTTGCCCAGAACTCGGCAGGTATAATTTCATGCCCCATGCTATGTGCTGTAGTAGCAATGATTGTAGCTATTAAACCACCAGCAAAACCCATACTGTACAGGTCATAACCACCGTGAGCACGTACCATGTGTGATGAAATCGGTGGAAATATAAAACCAACACAAAAACCTATTAAAATACCAAGTCCTATCTCGATAGGAAACCCTAACATTCCCAAAAAGCTCATTTCACTGACAACAGGGGAGAGAGTTGCGACTAACAATGATGCAAGTGTGTAGTTTGCAAACGGTTCTTTTCTATATCTTGAGTACAACCATACGCCAATTGTGAGAGGTATCATGTTAAAAACGTTTTTTCCAAAGAAAGCAAAGCCTGCTGTAAGCCAAAGTGCCATAATAATAGCACCACTCGGCTTAATTCTGGAAAAAATGAGCATAAAAAGGCTTGATAGACCAACAATAGCCACATTAATAAGTGTTGCTCCGACACCACCGATGTCAAGATAATCAGTAACCAGTATTGACCTTGAAGAAATAATTCGTAAAAACCCTTCAAAAATTGTTGATGGATCGTCTATAATAAATGCAATCGTAATAAATGCAAGATTTACAAAAAGCATTATTATGTAAGGAAACGGCAACTCTAGGCGTGGCTTGGTTTTTTGCTCCATAATCTATCCTTTCTAAGTATATTTATCACAAAAACAGCAGAAGTAAGGAATGCGAATATTGGAATAACTAAGATGTAAATAACTAAATAATGTGAAATAAAAACGATGAAAATCAACAATATTTTCGATTTATTACAGCATACCACAACAAATAACATATCGCTAGAAAAAAATGACTACTAAATATATCTAATTATGATATAATTAGAATCAACTATTCTTTGGAGGGTACGGATGCTGAAATTAAGGCGTATAAAAGGAGTGTCTCCACCTCATAGAAAACATACGCAAAATAGCCCGGTTGAGGTGCTACCGGTACCAAAACGAGTTGAAATACCTATGCTAATGCACTCCGGAAAGCCTGCAATACCAGTTGTAAAGCCTGGAGAGTATGTTAAAGTCGGCCAGCTCATAGGGGAGTTGAGTGGAACTATATCATCACCGGTACACTCAAGTGTATCCGGTACAGTCAAAGAGGTAAGAACACATGACCGTGTTACAGGACAAAAAGCAGAGTCTATAATAATAGAATCAGACGGGTTACAAATCCATCACGAAGACTTAAAACCGCATCCGGTTTCAACACTGCAAGAATTTCTTGATGCTGTGAGAGACTCAGGAGCAGTAGGTTTAGGTGGAGCAGGTTTTCCGGCAGCACCTAAGCTGGCAATAAAAAACCTTGACGAGCTTGATTATATTCTTATTAATGGTGCAGAATGTGAGCCGTATGTTACATCAGACACACGCACAATGGTTGCAGATACTGAGCACGTGGTTGATGGAGTGAGACTTCTTCAACAGTTTATGAAACCCAGAAAAAAAATAGTAATCTGCATTGAGGATAATAAACCAAACGCAATTGAAGCAATGCGTGAAGGATTTAAGAATGATGATTACGTTGAGGTTCGTGTTTTACCAACCTTGTACCCGCAAGGAGAGCGTAAAGTGTTGGTATACAATGTGACCGGTAGAATCGTACCGGAAGGTGCAAGACTTGCAGATGTAGGTTGTCTTGTCTCAAACTGCACCACAATCACAGTTTTCTCAAGATATATAAAGCGTGGCATACCGCTAATATCAAAGGTTATTACAGTGGACGGACCGATTGTTAGAAACCCAAAAAACGTATTAGCTCCAATAGGAACTCCAATTTGGGAATTATTTGAGTTTTGTGGAGGTTTTACCGCTGAACCCGGCAGAATATTAGCAGGAGGTCCAATGATGGGCATTGCATTACCCGATTTAGAAGTACCTGTCATAAAAACAACAAACGCAATACTTGCTGATGTTGTTGAAAACAAAAATAAAATAAGAGAAACTGTTTGTATTAAATGCGGAAGGTGTCTAAATGTATGTCCAATGAGTTTAATGCCGCCAAATATCGAAACAGCGTATCATTTAAAAGACACAGATGAAATGAAAAAGCTAAAAATAAATATGTGCGTTGAATGTGGTTCTTGCGCATATATTTGCCCTGCAAAAAGACCGTTAGTTCAAGCTATACAGTTATCAAAACAAATACTCTGGGAGACCAAAAAATGAGTAACTTAACAGTATCTGTATCTCCACATATTCATCACAAAGCAACAACAAGCCGAATTATGCTTGATGTTCTCATTGCGTTGATACCTGCCTTTATTACGGCAATTATTGTTTTTGGCGCTCGTGCTGCTGTAGTTACATCAGTTTGTGTTATTTCTTGTATTTTATGTGAGTGGTTATACGAGAAAATTACCAAAAGACCCAACACGATAACTGACTATTCAGCTTGTATAACAGGTGTTTTACTTGCATTTAATCTACCGGTCACAATTCCACTATGGCAAGCAGTATTTGGCTCTGCAATTGCAATAATTCTAGTTAAACAACTATTTGGCGGACTCGGTAAAAACTTTGCAAACCCTGCAATTACAGCTAGAATTGTGATGTTCCTTGCGTTTTCTGTCACAATGACAAACTGGTACTCACCTTATGAAACCACATCAATTTGGTTATATCCGATTGATGGAGTTGCAGGTGCAACACCACTGGCTTTGATTAAACGAGACGAGCTTGAAGCTTTACCAAGCTTGTGGAATATGTTTCTTGGTGTAAGAGGCGGAAGCTTAGGCGAGACAGGCAATCTGGCGCTGTTAATCGGTGGTATTTATCTAATGTTACGCAAAGTTATTACATGGCACACACCACTTACATATATTTTGGTTGTGGTTGCATTTTCTGCGTTAATTGGACAAGACCCACTTTATCACATGTTTGCAGGTGGACTATTCTTAGGTGCAATATTTATGGCAACAGATTATGTAACAACACCGCAAACAAACTTAGGTAGATTTGTATTCGGCTTAGGAGCCGGACTTTTGACAGTAATATTCAGAGTTTACAGCAGCTATCCCGAAGGTGTATCATTTGCAATACTTTTGATGAACATTTTAACCCCATATATAAACAAGTTTACAAGAACCAGACCACTTGGAGCAGTAAAAGATGATTAACACATTTGTAAAACCAATACTTGTACTAACTGCGATATGCCTTGTTGTATCAGGTGCTTTAGCGTATGTGAGCAGTATAACAACCCCTATCATCAACGCTGCTGACTCAGAGCGTGCATATATCGCAATGAATGAAAAAATCCCAAATGCTACAGGTTTTGAAACTATAAACCTGGCAGATTACAACGATATGCCAAAAACCATAAAACAAGCATATAGAACATCAAACGATGTAGGAAATATATTTATCGCAGCGATAAATGGGTTCAGTGGTGATATTACAATAATATGTGCAATAAACTCAACAGGTGAAATCATGGCAGTATCAACACTTTCACACACAGAAACTCAAGGAATTGGAACAATTATCGAGCAAGAGCCTTTCTTAGATACATTTAAGGGGATTGATCAAAATCTGGCAGGAGTAGACACCGTAACCGGAGCAACAGTTACAACACGTGCATTTATACATGCAGTAGAAGATGTAATGACAGCATTTTGGATTATAAATAACTGATAAAAAGGGTGAGAACCATGACTAAGTTAAACATTTTAACACGTGGAATTATCAAAGAAAATCCGGTATTCATGCTTTTGCTTGGACTATGCCCTGTGCTTGCTGTAACAACACAAGCAGAAAACGCAATAGGGATGGGACTTGCAACAACCTTTGTCTTACTCGGATCGAACATAGTCATATCAATTCTTAGAAAAATAATCCCAAACAGAGTACGCATACCATGCTACATTGTACTGATTGCAAGCTTTACAGTTCTCGCAAAAATGATAATTGAAGCTTACGCTTATCCCATTTATCAATCTCTTGGAATATTTTTACCGCTAATCGCTGCTAACTGCATAATTTTTGCTCGTGCTGAAATATTTGCAAACAAAAACGGTTCTATAAACTCAATACTTGATGCACTTGGTTTTGGTGCGGGTTTTACACTTGCTTTGCTTGCAATTGCATCAATTAGGGAGATATTTGGCAACGGTTCGTGGTTTGGAGTGGAAATCCCCTGGCTTACTAACAACTCTGCTATGATTTTCACATTAGCACCCGGTGGTTTTATAGTTTTGGCTTGCTTACTCGCTGTAGTTAACAAGATTTCAAAAGATAATGAAAGACGAAAAAACATCGACTGCAAAACCTGCCCCAACGCCTGTATCTGTGGAAGAACTTAGATAGGAGCAATAATGGATATTGATTTTAGAGCATTAGTTGTAATAATGATGAGTGCAGCACTCGTTAATAACTATGTACTTCGACAGTTCCTCGGTGTATGCCCATTTTTAGGTGTGTCAAAGGACTTAAAAAGCTCGGTTGGTATGGGATTTGCTGTTATGTTCGTAATGCTACTGGCGGCTTCTGTCACATGGCCTATTCAAGTCTTTTTATTAGATACAAATGATTTAAGATTTATGCAAACAGTTGTATTCATACTGGTTATAGCAACTTTGGTTCAATTAGTTGAGGTTATACTAAAAAAATACTCACCTTCATTGTTTGAATCACTGGGTGTGTATCTGCCGCTAATGACTACAAACTGTGCAGTTTTGGCAGTCACAATTTCAAATATAAACAATGGATACACCTACATCGAAGCTGTCGTAAGTGCTTTAGGTGCAGGACTTGGTTTCTTTCTTGCAATGGTCATTTTCACCGGAGTTCGTGAGCACACAGCATCAGCAGACCCACCCGAAGCCTTTAAAGGAATCCCGTTGATACTAATAACAGCAGCGATTTTATCATTGGCTTTCTTTGGTTTTGAAGGTGTTATAGAAAACTTATTCGGACAGTAAACACTTATTAGCAATTAATAATTAATAGTTAATAATTAATAATGATTTAGAGTAAAAAATACGTTCATAAAAAAGAAACCATGTAATATGGAGAAGTAAATGGAAACAATAATAACAGCAATTTTAATAACTGGTGCAATCGGATTTCTTTGTGCTGCTTTTTTAGCGATTGCAACTAAGCTTATGTATGTTAAAACTGACGCTCGGGTTGAAAAACTGCGTGAAATACTACCCGGAGCAAACTGTGGCGCATGTGGCTTCAGCAGTTGTGAAAGCTATGCAAATGCACTGGTTAAGGATAATGCTGCAACGAACTTATGTCCACCCGGTGGTGAAAAGGTTTATAAAGAAATAAATGAAGTTTTAGACAAAAATAGCGGAGCCGGACTTACTAAAAAAACTGCAACAGTGCATTGTTTAGGAGATTGTGATGAGGTTAAGGATAAGCTTAACTATGACGGAATAAACACATGTTTTGCCGCAAAACAGCTATACGGAGGACAGGGAGCTTGCACTTATGGTTGTGTAGGTTTTGGTGATTGTGTTCCTGTATGCCCAAGTAATGCAATATGTATCGAAAAAAATCTCGCAAAGATAAATCCTAAAAAATGTAATGGTTGCGGGTTATGTCTAAAAGTGTGTCCAACGAAAATTATTTCTCTTGAAAATGAACCCGTCGATGTCGCTGTATTATGCAAAAACAAAGAAAAAGGTGCAATCGTAAAGGATAAATGCAATAAAGGCTGTATTGCGTGTAATCTGTGTGTTAAAGCTTGTCCGGAGGATGCAATAGAAGTCGAAGAATATTTAGCGATAATAGATTATGAAAAATGTAATGGTTGCGGTAAATGCATTGAGGTATGTATAAAAAAATGTATACTGGCAAGAACATAAAAAAGGAGAATACTATAACTCGTTATAAAGCATTAGTAATATTTATTCTCATAATTACGGCTATTACAATCGCTATCAGCGGTTGTTTTGAGATGTCCGAAGAAAACGCATTAGGATTAACTCAATTTCACCTTGATACTCATTGTACTATCATAATTCATGGTGGTGGAACACGAGCAGAAGTAACAAAACTGCTGGATGAAGCATTTGAAATAATAGAAAACTTTGAAAAAATATTTAGTATAACCGTACAAGATAGTGATGTGTGGCGAATTAATCACGCAGGTGGAGAGCCTGTGACAGTAAGCGAACACACAATAATGGTCATACGAACAGGAATAATGTTCGGAGAACTGTCTGACGGGTTATTTGATATTTCGATTGGTCGGCTCAGTCGTTTATGGAGATTTGGCATTGACCCATATATTCCGACATTATCAGAGATTGATTTTGCAATAGAAACTGTAGATTTTAGAAATATTGTTATAGATGGCAACACAGTTCAGCTTAAAAACCCGGATACATGGATAGATCTTGGAGCAATTGCAAAAGGATATATAGCAGATCAAGTAGGAGACTTTTTGCGTGAAAAAGATATTGTAGGAGCGGTTATAAATCTTGGTGGTGATATTGTAACTGTTGGTACAAGACTTGATGAAGAGCTTTGGCGTGTAGCTGTTCGTGATCCTAAGGCCGGTAGTGATGAGCTTATTGGTGTCATTGACACAAAAGAAGCAGCAATTATAAGCTCCGGATTATACGAAAGAATGTTTGTAATCGACAATAGAACATATCATCATATACTTGACCCAAGAAGCGGTATGCCGGTAATTACAGATTTAGTCAGCGTGACATTAGTTGCGGACAATGCACTGGTTGGAGAAGCTCTTAGCACAACAGCACTTCTGGTTGGAAGTGAAAAAGCAATAGAAATACTCGAGCAAACGGAAGGCTTTAGAGGCGGTATTTTGATTTTATCGGACGGAAAAATCATAAAAGTTGGAGATATAAGGTGGTTACCCGATGAAGAGTAACAAGTTTTGGCTAATTACATTTGGGGTTTTAATCATATCTTGTATTACGGTAATATATTTTTTACAAAAAACGCCGGCAAGTTATGCAAATATTTATCATAACAATATTTTAATCGACTCCGTTGATTTATCAAATACAAACGAAATATGGTTTAGACAAACTGTAAACAATGCTGAGCAATACAATCAAATTCTGGTTGAAGTGGGGCGAATTCGTATTCAAGCTGCAAATTGTCCTGATAAGTTTTGTATTCATCAAGGATGGGTTAGTAGTGGGTTAATACCTATAGTTTGTTTACCTCATCGTTTGGTTATTCAATTGCAAAACAATAAAAATGCTGATTATGATGCAATCGTAGGTTAAAGAAATGACAAAAAAACTAACTTTAATGTCTATACTTACAGCAATAGCATTGATTATATTCATAATTGAGTCATTAATACCAATCCCAATTCCTATACCCGGCATAAAATTAGGGCTGGCAAATGCTGTAACATTATTTGCATTGTTTTTAGTAAGGCAAAATAACCAAGCAGAACAAAAAAATCAAACAGAGCAAACATTGCCGTTAAAACAAACAAAAATAACACAAATCTATTATCTTTCTACTTTAAATGTTTTTGCTATTCTGTTATGCCGTATTCTGCTTGGAGCGCTTTTTACAGGAAGAATGACCGCATTTATACTAAGTCTTTCAGGAGGAATACTTGCGTTTTTAGCACAAGTTTTATTAAAACGCTTAGTAACAAACAAGCAAATATGGGCACTAGGAGCAGTGGGAGCTGTTTTTCACAACATCGGGCAAATATTAGCAGCGATTATTATCACAGGCACACCTGCAATAGTAACATATTTACCAATATTAATAATTGCAGGTATAATCACCGGAAGTATCACAGGATTAGTCGCACAGATGACATTACATCGAATAACTCAAAATTACAAAAAATAATTATTGTATTTTGCTTTTCTATGGTGTAGAATAATTTTTACCATAAAATACTGTACAGTCACTGCTGTACACAAATAACATAAGGGGGTTAGTTACATGAAAGGCAACAAACTTATAGTCGTAGTAGTAGCAGCAGTTGTATTTATTGCAGCAGCAGCAGCAGCCATCTACATTTTCCGCAATGAGATTGCAGACTTTTTCGTAGACATCAAAGCAAGAATTGACGAAAAAATCCGCGCCACCAATGACTACATCGAAGAATAATTAAGCAAAACGAAAGAAAACCCGGTCTCACTTGACCGGGTTTTTTACATTCTTACATACAATTCTAACTTAAAACAGCAGAAGCCCAAGGTGGTAACGTCAGCACACCCCTTGATACTGTTGCTTGCTCTCCTGTTGGACTTACAAAACCACTAAGAGACTTACCCAGTTCATTTGTATTTATTTCAATACTTTCATCAGTTAGGTTATGCAAAACAATCACATTTCCTACTTGAATTGCACAAATTCCTGTATTTTCAATATCAACTTTTGAAATTACACCATCAAATATATCTTGATGATTTGCTTTTAACCTTATAATCGCACGATAATAATTCAATAAACTATCAGGATTTAACAATTGCTCGGCAACACCCTCATCAGGTCTATTGGTATTTGTTGTACCTGCCGGATTTCTTGTCATTCCTGTTTCATCTGTTGTAGACCATAACATAGCAGTGCGCTTATTTTCATCAATACCTGTGCCGGTCATGCCAATTTCCTCACCGTAATAAATAAATGGATTTCCGGGAGCAAGCAAATAAATAGCTGCTGCAAGTCTGCGTTTATTTGGGTCAATTAAAAACCCTGCACTTCGTCCGGTATCATGATTTGAAAGAAACATACAGTTAGTAACATCGGGGTGTCGCATTCGCATTTCGTTATAATAACGCTCAAGCTCGGTAGCAAGTCTTGCACCACTGCCATTATTTATTGATCTGGCTATTGTTCCATCATGTCCCGAAAACGGAAAATTAAACAGAGAAAGACCGGTTGGGAAGTAACTCATAATCACTTGCTCATTACTCCATACCTCACCAACTAAAAAGACATCTTCTTTTATTTCCTTGCAAATATCAACGAACCAAGTCCAAAACTCAACATTTTGCGATAAACTATCGTAAACATGCATTACAGCATCAAGTCTAAACCCTGCAACTCCTTTATCCAACCAAAATTTTACAATATTTACAACCTCTGCACGCAAATGCTCATTATCCATATTTAAGTCAGGCATTTCACCCCAAAAATGAGCTTTGTAAAACAATCCACCAACAGTTGGATAATAACCTGCACCAAGTCTTTCTTCTGTGAAAATGTAAAAATCTCTATAAAAAGGTTCGCTGTCATTTCGTATTTCTTCAAGAGCGGCTAAAAACCAAGGGTGTCTCGAAGAAGTATGATTTAAAACCAAATCCATAATTAAACTGATATTTCGCTCATTACACTCTGCTACAAGCTGTTCAAAATCTTCCATAGTCCCAAACTTAGGGTCAATAGCGTAATAATCCATCACATCGTACTTATGATAAGTTGGCGACGGATGTATAGGTGTGAGCCAAATCCCATTTATACCAAGGCTATCCTCACCGGTTCCGTTATTTAAGTAATCAAGCTGGTGAATTATCCCTTGCAAATCACCGCTTCCATCACCGTTACTATCATAAAACGAACCAACGAATATTTGATAAAAGTTTCG
>JAITFS010000222.1 GCA_031281195.1 Oscillospiraceae bacterium | reverse complement strand
GCCATAAATGCTACTAAACCTGCAAGTAATGATGCGTTATTAATACCTGCTTGTAACTCTGCAATACCTGTGATATTACCAATAACCATCTGTCCAATTGAGACAGAACACAAAAACATAAAAAACAATAAGTAAAACTCATTTGTAGCCATCATTTCCTTCCAAGTTTTATCAACAGGAAGAGTTGCAATTGATTTTTGTTTCATATTACTTGGAATCGGAGGTGTATAGCCATCAGGTGGACTTTTGATAAATTGAGCAAGTGGTAAACTAATAACCAAGGTTTTTATACCTAATATAATGAATGTAAGCTTAATATCAAAATTATAGAGTAGATATGATGAAAGTGGTGCCAGATAAAGTGATGTAAGCCCAAAGCCACCAATAATCCAACCGCTGACAAAACCCTTTCTTCCGGGGTGATACCACTTGAGTAAGGTAGGTAAAAAACTTGAATATCCAAACCCTACACCTAATCCTGTTATAACTCCAAAGCATATTGCGACAGCAATAGGATTGTTCCCAAATAAACCGCAAAGTAAAAAGCCTCCACCAACCATTGCACCACCAATAGTGCCAACAATTCTTGCGGATATTTTCACTTGTAACCTACCGCCAATTAAGTTTCCGGTGGCAAAAAAGACAAGAGCAAGACTAAATGGTACACCGGCTTGTAATGATGTCCATGACCATTCCTCTATAATAACTCTACTGATAACACTCCATGCATATAACACACCAATGCTAACCATAAAAATAACACCGGTAATTAGTATAATACTTGCTCTTTTTTGTAATGAACTATCCTTCACTGTTTTATTCCCACATTTCTATATTATTTTGTTTATGTTAAACTATCATGTGCAAGTTTTACTGTCAAGGTTGACTATTTGACCAAGTTAATATATAAAAGTAGTGTCAATTTGACACTACGAGGAAAAATGGAGGATTAAAAATGGAAAAAAATTATATTAATGACGTAGGGTTTATACTCGATAAGAATACGGGGTACTTTCGCAACAGAGGTGTTGATGTTATGGCATTTGACGATATTTATCCTGAGGGGCATCAATCAGGGGTGAGTATTATCATGCACGGTAACCGTATTGCATCAAACGGAGATATTCGCTTTGATAAACTGCCGGGTCAATGGCAAGCAGTACCAAAACAAGGTGAACGTGTGCTCGATACGGTGAAAAACACCATTACTACGTCACTTGCGTTTCCTGACCCTGCAAGAAAAACAGGTTTTAATCCTATTGAATATCCTGAACTAGAATTAGATTATAAAGTGATTGTAAAAGGCGTGGGTTCATCAATAGAAGTTATTGTTGCTATAGCTGCACCTATTCCTGATATATACGCAGAAAAAGTTTGCTTTATTCTAGAATTATTCCCGGGTGCTTTGTTTGGAAAACCTTGGATAATGGATGATAAACATGGTATTTTTCCTGTTCAGCCAAATGGTCCGGTTTTAACAATCCCCGGTGACTTGGTAGCTGAACCTTATGCTGTGGGTAACCGGCTAACTATACGTCCGGATGACCCGTATGGACGTTTCATTATAGAATCAAATGATGCAAAATTGCAACTTTACGACGGACGTATGAAGCACAACAACGGTTGGTTTATCGTCAGCAGTGATATACCCACAGGAATATCCGGTGAGGTGTTAAAGTGGAAAATCACGCCAAATATCGTAGTAGATTGGCTACATACTCCGGTTGTTCAAGCATCGCAAGTTGGTTATCACCCAAATCAACCGAAAATTGCTGTTATTGAGCTTGATAAACGTGATGAAAAACGTGCAAAACCAATTCTCAGTAAGATTACCGATGAAGGAGAAGTTAAGGTGTATTCGGCAGTTTGTAAAGAATGGGGACAATTCCTGCGATATAATTACTTAAAGTTTGATTTTTCAACGATAAAAGAAGAAGGATTATACAAAATTAACTATGGAACATCAGAATCATCAATCTTTAGAATTGCCGCAGATGTGTATGACAGAGGTGTCTGGCAGCCGGTACTCGAATATTTCTTGCCTGTGCAGATGTGCCACATGAGAGTTAACGAAATGTCCAGAGTTTGGCATGATTTATGCCACATGGACGATGCACGAATGGCACCTGTAAACCACAACCATTTTGACGGGTATCTTCAAGGACCGTCAACACTCACTAAATACAAACCGGGTGACATAGTGCCCGGATTAAACATTGGTGGTTGGCATGATGCAGGCGACGACGACTTACGAGTTGAGTCTCAAGCGGGAGAGTTCTATATTCTGGCAATGGCTTATGAAATGTTTGGTGTAAATTATGACAGCACAACAATTTGTCAGGAAAAAAGAGTTGTAGAAATCCACCAGCCCGACGGCAAAAATGATATTTTACAACAAATAGAGCATGGTGTACTGTCGGTTGTGGGTGCTTATGAAGCATTAGGACGACTGTACAGAGGAATAATCGTTAACAGCATGAAACAGTATGTTATGCTTGGAGACCCGGCAGTTCAAACAAAAAATATCCAAGGTGATGATGACGA
>JAITFS010000145.1 GCA_031281195.1 Oscillospiraceae bacterium | reverse complement strand
CCTGTCAGTCAGGCTTCGCCGCTACGCGGACTTCGCCTAACTGACAGGTAGACTACATGCCACTGCGTCGTGTGCAAGCACACTCCTTCGTGCCACGTCGTCTACCTGCCCCGCGTTATGTGTCATAAAGGCTCTGCACATATATTCTGTTTTCAAGTTGTTCAGTTGAAATCTAATGAGTATAAAGGAACATGCTATGGAAATATGTCATTATGATGCAATATTCTTATTGCGCTTGTAGCTATATTGTGCTACAATGTTCTTGAAGTGATAAAACTCAGAAAGGTTGGTTGATTATGCGCAACACATATGCACGTCCAGTTCGGGATTTGCGAAATAATTACAATGAAATAATAACTCTGGCAAACGATGGAAATCAAGTAATAATTACGCAAAATGGGCGCGAAGCTGTGGTAGTTATAGGAAAAGAAGCTTATAAGGAATATGAGCAATTATTACATCGCCAATATATTAATCAAGAGTTGTTAATCGCAAAAGAAATGGCACAAGACCCAAAAACCAAATGGTTAAGTGAAAAAGATTTTTGGGATATTGTTGAGGCAGATTTATGAGAACAGAGGTAATATACTTACCGAAGGCTATTTCAGATCAAGCCGATATAAAAACGTATTTATCTCAGTTTTACCCTGGCACTGCTAAAAGGTTTTTCACTTTGTTGAAGAAAAAAATCAGTAGATTGAAAACGCATCCTTATTCATGCCCCGTTTATGAAGATGTTCCAGATTACCGAAAGTTAGTGGTTGGGAATTATCTTGTATTTTATGTTGTGAGTGAAAATAAAGAGATTGTTGAAGTACATAGGATACTCCATGGAAGTCGAGATATAAGTCAACATCTTTAGTTGCAATTCAAATAACTGCAAATTTGTATTTACGTCATCTAACACACAGTATACGCTCCGCCTCCCATTCGGTCGGCTCCGGGCTTCCAGTCGGCTAGGTCGGTCGCCTTCGGCTCGCTCCCATGCCTCCTTCCAGTCACATTTTGCGGTTGCCGGCCTTGAAACACAAGCTCTCATTCGCAACCGCAAAACGTTGTATACCTTGAACGTTATATGACATAGGAACGACTGAAGTGCTAAACTGATAAAGTCTACAATGATTTTAAAAACCATATTGTTGCGATTGTTCACTATATAGCGATATTGTGAACGTGTAAAAACAAGCTCTCTTTTTGAACACAAAAAATGTTCAAGTTCTTAATATAACATATTGACACCCATCTATGTATTGTAGTACATTACACATAGGTCTATATCTATATGAGGTGAAGCATGATTGAAAAATATAAAGAATATTCTCTATTGTTCAAAGCTTTATCAGACCCAAACAGACTTATGATTGTTGATATGCTGTCTTGTGGTGAACTTTGTGCTTGTGTAATTTTAGAGAAGTTTAACATTACACAACCGACGCTTTCTCATCACATGAAAAACCTATGTGATAGTGAAATAGTAAAAAGCCGCAAAGAAGGAAAATGGATGTACTATTCATTAAATGAAAAAACAATATTGAGTTTCAAAAACCTGCTAGACGATTTAACAACACACAAAGAAAGTTGTATTTGTTTTGAGAATCAGTGTTTTGAGAAAATCACAAATAATTGCTGTTAATTAAAACTAAGGAGAAACGTAAATGAATAACATAATCGAAAAAGTAAAAGAGTATTATGGCAAAGAGCTAAAGAGTGTTGCAGACCTAAAAACAAGTTCATGTGTCGATTGCGGCGATAATGCACCCTTAGAGGTAAAAACTATTATGCCGCTGATTGCAGATGAAATCAAAGACAGATATTATGGTTGTGGCTCACCAATTCCACCATTGCTTAACGGAATGACAGTATTAGACTTGGGTTGTGGAACAGGACGTGATGTTTATATAGCTTCAATGCTAGTTGGTGAAAACGGTCATGTCATTGGTATAGATATGACAACTGAGCAAATCGAAACCGCAATCAAATATCAAGAAGAACAATGTGAACGGTTTGGATTTAGTAAAACAAACACAAAGTTCATACAAGGTTATATCGAGGATTTAAAATCTCTTGGAGTAGAAGATAATAGTGTTGATGTTGTTATATCAAATTGTGTTATAAATCTTTCTTCTGACAAAGAAAAGGTTTTTAAGGAAATTTACCGGATTCTTAAACCGGGCGGTGAGTTATATTTCTCAGATATATTTGTTGACAGACGTATTCCCGAAGATGTAGCAAATGACCCTGTTATATATGGTGAATGTCTTGGTGGTGCATTGTATGTTGAAGATTTCCGTAGGATTATGGCAAAAGCAGGATTTATAGATTTCCGCTATACAGCTACTCGTTACCTTGATTCCGATAATGAGAAACTTATTGAAAAACTTGGCTTTGCGAAATTTTCATCAAGAACAATTAGAGCCTTTAAGCTAGATGACTTAGAAGATGTTTGTGAAGATTACGGGCAAGTAGCGTATTATGATGGCAGTATTTCGGGGAATCCTCACTCCTTTGACCTTGACGACCATCACAAGTTTATCACAGGTAAGCCAATGTTAGTTTGCGGAAACACTGCGTCTATGGTTTCAAACACTCGTTATAGTTCAGCGTTTAAGGTGATTGGTGATAGAAGTGTGCATTTTGGTATGTTTGATTGTACTTCTGATGTAAATAATACTACTGAAACGGACTCTGATTCATGTGAATCTGGTTCTTGCTGTTGAGGAAGTGACATTATGAATTGTGAGTCTGTAACAGAATGTGCCTGTCCAAAAACAACGTGCGAGAATTACAAAAAATGTTGTGCTTGTGTAGTTAAGCATAAAAATACCGACAGCTTACCTTATTGCTTGTTTCTTGATAATGACGGTGATAAAAGCATGAGTAACTTATACAGTAAACTGAAAGTGCGTTTTGAAAATCTATAGATTAATTTGTTTGTAATAGTCTCCTATTGTACCGGAAATCAAGCGTTTTTTCGAACATAAAAATGTTGCCAAGAGGGAATGGTTTAACATCGACAATAAGTGCGGTGTACCTACGTCATATAACACACGGTATACGCTCCGCCCCTGCGGGGCTTCGGGCTACGCCACATTCCGGTGATTGAAATGGCAATGCTTCGCATTGTTTTTTAAAAGGTGTCTGGAACGTCGCATACCTTGAACGTTAAGCAAAATCCGCTTCGCTGATTTTGCTTAACGCGGGGCAGGCAAGCCTGTCAGCTAGGCTCGCCGCTACGCGGACTTCGCCTAACTGACAGGTA
>JAITFS010000120.1 GCA_031281195.1 Oscillospiraceae bacterium | reverse complement strand
GCAGCAACGTTTTCAAATGCTGAGTGAATAAAGCTTTCGTTCCATGCTGTAAACGGGAACAAAAAGCTGGACACTTCAAGGCAGCTTGTTGCAACGCAAGATACGGATTTATCATCTTCATCGAGAGCACGAAGCACACCACGAACGGCAACACCTGCACCGCAACCGGCACACAAACGGTGACCACCAACAAAACGTTCCGGTTTAGAGGCTTCCTTCTTAAGATTATAAGTCATTATTGTACCCCCCTTACGCCAACGTGGCGATAGATTTCGCCCGGTCTGTCGTCAACGACGACTTGTTTTAGTGCATCAAATACAAGTGTAAAGTCTTCAACGCGAACATCGCGACCACCAAGACCGTAGATGTAGTTGATGATATGCGGACGTGTTTTTAAGTCATAACATGCACTGCGTACATCTGTAAACAGCGGACCACCCATAGCCGAGAAGCTATCTGCTTTGTCCATAACTGCAACAGCTTTAAGGTGTGAGATAGCTTTTGAAAGCTCTTCAAGTGGGAATGGGCGGAATACACGAAGCTTAAGCACTCCAACTTTTTCACCCTTTGCACGGAGTAAATCGCAAGCACCTTTTGCAGTACCGGCACTTGAGTTGAGAACAATAATAGCACGCTCGGCGTCTTCCATTTTGTACTCTTCAAATAGACCATATTCACGACCGGTGAGTGCGGCAAATTCTTTTGAAACATCAAGTATAACCTTTTTTGAGTTAATCATAGCTTGTGCGCGTTGATAAGCATGTTCAAAGTAGAATTGTGGCGTGTCGTAAGGCCCGATAGAAATCGGTTCGCCACCGATTAGTGAATGTTTGGGTACATACTCACCAACAAAATTCTTAACCTTTTCACCTTCAATAAGCTCAATGTTTTCAACCGCATGAGAGGTGATGAAACCATCTTGACATACCATTACCGGAAGCATAACATCCTTATGCTCTGCAATACGAAGGCTCATCAGATAGTTGTCATAAGCTTCCTGGTTGTTCTCTGAGTATAGTTGAATCCAACCGCTGTCTCTTGCTCCCATAGAATCACTATGGTCATTGTTGATGTTGATTGGCGCACTAAGAGCACGGTTTACAACTGCAAGAGTTATCGGCAAACGTGTGCCGGATGCAACATAGAGCAGCTCCCACATAAGAGCAAGTCCGCAAGCTGATGTGATTGTAGCTGTGCGACCGCCTGCTGCGGCAGCAGCGATACATGCTGACATTGCACTATGCTCGGATTCGACTGCGATAAACTCGGTATCAACCTCTCCGTCTGCAACGTATTGTGCAAAGTATTGCGGCACTTCGGTAGACGGTGTTATCGGATATGCAGCTAAAACGTCGGGGTTTATTTGTTTTAACGCAATAGCAACGGCTTCGTTGCCTGAAAGTCTTTCACGAATTCCCATTACTTATCCTCCTTTTCAAAGGTGATAGCTTTTTCTGCGTCGGTTTTTCTAAATGTTGGGCAAACTTTGTAGCAAACGCCACAGCCTTTACAATGTGTAAAGTCAAACTCTCCGCGTTTTTCATCTTTTACAGGGATTGAGCTGTCTGCACAAACAGGGAAGCATAATAAGCATTGAATACAATTCTTTTCATGCCATGCAGGAATCATTATGCGCCACTCGCCTGTGTTTACAGCAAGCGAAGTTCCGCCACCAAGCACTGTTCCTGCTTCATTTACTTCATACCAAGGTTGGTCTTGATTTACGCCTTTTACATAATTCATAGTCCTTTAACCTCCCGCATCGAACGTTTTATTGCTCTCATATTACCCTCGATAACTTGAGGTTTGTTAGCAAATTTGTGCTTCATCGAGCCTTCCATATCGTTTAGAAACTCGTCTTCGGGAATAACACCACTGACAACAACTACTGCAGCAAGCATTGGCGTATTCGGGATATTTCTGCCAATTTCTTCTTCTGCAATTTTTCCTGCATCAATTGTGTAGATTCTTCCTTCGTAACCATCAAGCAAGGGTCTTAACTCCTCAGGTTCTTTTGCAGAGTTGATGATGATTCCGCCATCAGGTTTTAGACCACCGGTTGCGTCAACCGCAGTTAATAGTGTAGCATCAACAATCACGACATAGTCGGGTTCGTAGATGTTACAGTGGAGCGAGCAGCGTTCGTCGCTGATTCGATTGTACGCAGTAATGGGGGCACCCATACGTTCCGGACCGTACTCGGGGAATCCTTGTACGAATTTTCCGGTGTTAAACGCAGCGTCTGCAAGGAGCAGAGATGCTGTTTTTGCACCCTGTCCACCACGCCCATGCCAGCGTATTTCTACCATTTTTGACACTATTTAAAACCACCTTTCGTAATTAATATATGTATCTCACGGCAATTTAATATTCTATAGTAATGATAGGTAACTGTCAACCCATTTACAAGAGATATTATTGTGTGATAAAATATATATACCACTCTCACTAAAATGAGGAAAAATAATGGATAATTTTATGAACCTGCGGCTTGCAGTGTTAATTGACGCAGAAAATGTACCTAGAGGTAGCATAAAAGAAGTGCTTGAAGAAATAGCGATTTATGGCACTCCTACGATAAAACGAATTTACGGAGACTGGACAAACCCGTATGTTGCCGGATGGAAAAATAAGCTTGTAGAAAACGCAATCACACCGATTCAACAATATAGCTATACACAAGGCAAAAACTCCAGTGACTCAGCGATGATTATTGATGCGATGGATATATTATATACGAATAAAACTGATGGTTTTGTGATTGTATCAAGCGATAGTGACTTTACACGGCTTGCTGTTAGACTTCGTGAAGCGGGGCAGCGGGTAATTGGAATTGGTGAAAGAAAAACACCAAGTGCTTTTATTGCAGCGTGTGACAAGTTCACATATATTGAAGCTATCAGAAAACAACACAATATTTCTGCAACAAATGGTACAGACACAGCAAGTGATGATAGTTATACAGAGCACTTTGAGCATAAAAAGCATATCATTCCCAATGGAATAGTACCTGATGATATTATCGAGCTAATCGCAAACTCTATTTCGGATATTGCTGATGATAATGGTTTAGCATTTCTTGGAGAGTTAGGCAATCTACTCTTAAAGAAACAACCGGATTTTGACCACAGAAATTACGGGTATAAAACGTTAACAGCAATGATAAAGTCAATTGACCGCTTTGAAATGGAGTTCAGACAAACAGCAGACCCAAATATTAAACATGTATTCGTGCGTGATAAGGAAAATCATCAATGACAACACGAGCCGGAAAAAAACCCAGTAAGGTTTACATAGTCGTAATAATCATTCTCTTTCTGGTGCTTGCCGCACTTGTCGGAGCGATGGCGATAAACCATTATTATCCGATGAGTTATTCCGATATTATCTTTGAAAACGCCAGAGAGTTTGACCTCGAGCCGGAGTTGATATTTGCTGTCATTCACGCAGAAAGCCGTTTTAGAGC
>JAITFS010000103.1 GCA_031281195.1 Oscillospiraceae bacterium | reverse complement strand
TACTTTTTGAGGTGTATCATTAACACTGCAATATCGGCAGGAGAAACGCCGGAGATTCTTGTTGCCTGCCCTAGATTTTGCGGTCGTATAACACTTAGTTTTTGCCTTGCTTCAATGCGTAAACCGTGAAGATTATTGTAATCAATATCTTGGGGAATAATATGATTTTCCATTTTTGCTAGCTCGTCCAGTTGACGCTCCTGACGTTTTATATATCCGTCGTATTTTATAGAAATCTCAACCTGCTCTTGAATAGAGTCAGAAAGATTGGATGGGTTTTCATCTAAAAACAGTATGTCTTTGTATGTTATCCCAGGACGTCTTAAAAGAGCCGCAAGACTTACACCTGTGGTTGCTTCGGGCATACCATGTGAGGTTAACATATAGTTTAGCTTTTCAGACGGTGGGAGAAAGGTTTCCTCTAAACGCTTTACTTCGTTTGCAGCAGCTTCATATTTGGCAAGAACTTGCTCATGCTTTTGCTCAGACACAAGCCCAACACGTCTGCCAAAATGCGACATTCTTATATCAGCGTTATCCTGTCGGTGTAGAAGTCTATGCTCTGTGCGTGATGTCATCATTCGATACGGTTCGTTTGTGCCTTTTGTCACCAAATCATCAATCAGTGTGCCGATATATCCGTCGTTGCGGGTGATAATCAAAGGCTCTTTTCCTTTTATTTTCAACACTGCGTTAACTGCGGCTACATAACCTTGCACTGCGGCTTCTTCATAACCGCTGGAACCACAAAATTGACCGGCTCCATATAAACCGGAGATTTTTTTCGTTTCAAGAGTGGGATACAATTCGAGCGGGTCGATGCAATCATACTCTATTGCATACGCTGGTCGCATGATTTCTGCGTTTTCAAGACCGGGAATAGTATGCATCATTTCCAGTTGCACTTCTTCGGGCATCGAGGACGAAAATCCTTGAACGTATAGCTCTGCAGTATCTAGACCCATAGGTTCAACAAAAAGCTGGTGTCGCTTTTTATCGGCAAAACGCACAACCTTATCCTCAAAAGAAGGGCAATACCTAGTGCCTGTACCATCAATAACTCCGGAGTACATGGGGCTTCTGTGCAGGTTTTTTCTAACAATATCGTGTGTTTTTTCATTTGAATAAGTGAGGTAACAAACGGCATTATTTTCTAGAAATTCAGTCGTTTCAAACGAAAACGGCAGTGGTGGTTCATCGCCGTATTGTGCTTCCATTTTTGAAAAATCTACACTTTGTGCGTTTATACGAGGTGGTGTGCCTGTCTTAAAGCGTTGCATTGAAAACCCAAGAGAACGTAGATTTTCGCCAAGTGTTGTTGCAGAAAACATTCCGTCAGGACCACCGTCTTGTACGGCTTCACCGGTTATTGTGCGACCTGCGAGGTATGTACCTGTGCAAATAATTACAGCTTTGCACTCGAAGATAACACTGGTGTGTGTTTTTACGCTTGTAACAGCTCCGTTTTCAACACCAATATCAACAATTTCTGCCTGCCTTAGAGTTAGGTTTTCTTGGTGCTCCAGCGTTTGCTTCATCAAATCCTGATACTTACGCCTGTCAGCTTGAGCGCGTAAGGAGTGTACAGCAGGGCCTTTCCCACGGTTTAACATACGAAACTGTATACACGCCTTGTCTGCACATTTTGCCATCTCTCCACCAAGAGCATCAAGCTCCCGCACGAGATGACCTTTTCCGGTTCCGCCGATTGACGGGTTGCAGGGCATGTTTCCAACAGAGTCAATATTTATAGAAAAACATATCGTTTTCATACCAAGCCGAGCGGAAGCGAGAGCTGCTTCAATGCCTGCATGCCCTGCTCCAATTATTGCAATATCATATATTCCTGCTACAAAATCCATTTGATTAGCAAACTACTTACTTTCAAGTTTTCTACATAAAGATAATACCACAGTAAGGGGTTGTTAGCAAAAGTTTCTTTATCTATTTTATCTCTTTCCCGGCTTCTGCAAAATAATCGTAAAATGGCATTAAAAATGAAAAGCCGTTAACCAGACGATTAACAAACTCTTGCTCGAATAATTCTGCTCCGAGTTGTCCATAATGAATCAAGGAAAATGATTTTTTATTATACCATTCCTGCGTTTTTACAGTTGGTGCTTGCTTTTGGCGAGCATATTCCGGACCTTCAAGTCTAAACTCGTCTTGATTTTTTAGTAAATCTATTAACTTCTCAATTTTCTTTGGATTTTTGTCAATTGCTGCTCTTAGTTCTTCCATTGTTATTGCTTTTGCTGCATAGTAGCCAAGACCGTAACTCCAACCCTCGGGGTTTAAATCAAACCAAAAGGTCAAAACTCCACTGCTTTCTTCTTCGTCATCAGAAGGTTTTTCAATAGAAAACCACAAATAATCACGATATGGACAACCATCACGCACACGTCTTGCATCCTTGTAAATACGCGATAATTTGTGGACAAATCCACGTTTGCCAAAGTTTTTGTTTAACTGAGCAAAGACATCTAAGCCTAATTCCTTCATAGGTGTTTGAAAGTTTTCTTTAAACTCATCTTTGTGTTCATCGAACCAAATCTTATTGTTATTTAAACGAATACTCCACATAAAATCAATTGTTTTTTGCGTAAATCCAGTAAACATCTGTTTTCTCCTTTAGGTGCTATTTATATTTATTCTAAAAAATATGTGCTGATAAGTCAATGGTGTTTTTGTAACATTCTTTACGGTTTTGGTACTCATTATCATGCTCCTTAGAAATTATCACCAGAACCACTCGGTCGAGTGGCTCTGGTGTGCGTGGTAATGATTTCGTTATTTTGCTATAGATTGTTACTAATCCGGCATATGGTCTACATTGCCAAATGTTCTTTCCCACGCAGCATCGCGTTCTTCAATGATTTGTTTACCACCGGAAGATAGGTAATTTACCATACCTGCATCCCAAACTGAGTCAAAATCAGCGACCGATGCTGTAACAGATAGAGCAAGAACCTCATCTCTAATACTAGAAAGACCGGAACCATAAAGACCTTGTGCTTCTATGTTGCCAACATTGACGTTTCTCATGATTCTCTTGTGGTTTTCTTGAGCATTAATTGCTGCTTCAACCTCAGCTCTCGGAATTCCGGGTAGTGCAGAAGCTCTTTGACGAACATCAAGAGCCGGGTCACCTGTGAATACACCGTTTGCACCAACCATAAGGTTAAGATCGAAGTTACGGACAGAAACAATAATCATAGCGTCATCTTCGATATCGTCAGCACCAATCATTTGATAGATACCATCATCTGATCTTGTGTGATTAATACCTTCAACACCGAATGAGAGATATGCGATTGTTGTTGGTCTGCTCATAAAATCAATGTACATAAGCGCTGCAAGTGGATCAAGTGCTGTTGCAGGGATAATAATTTGTCTGTCAGTAGCTTGTGGCATGTGCATTACTACATTACCTGCATTGTTTTGGAATGGTGTAACAACGATGAAGTTTGCATCAGGTCCGACTTCTTCTTTTAAACCAAAGATGATACCTCGATCTTCACGGAATGGGAAGTCCCAGTTACCGGAAAATGCACCGACAAAACCAAGTTTCAAATTGTCGTCAAATATTGGATCTTGATCATCATAGAGTGCAAAGTCATTGAACAGAAGACCTTCATTATACCAGTTGTTAAGAACTCTAAAACCTTCTTTTACACCCGGCATTGTAAAACGTCTGTCATCAAATCCGAATATAAACCACTCACGCTCTGAGATATCATCCGGAATAAATGATGTGAAAACCGGGTCGGCTGTCCAACCAAGGTCAGATGATGGTTGGTATGGAATCATTTGAGCAGCGTTTGCACCTAGAAGCAGTTCTGCATTATCTCTAAATGCAAATAACATATCTTCAAACTCTTGGAGAGTAGTTGGTGGTGCAATATCAAGTGCTTTGAGCCAATCTTCACGCACAAATGTGTTGATTCGTGTGTCTGCTGTTTGGCGGTTTGCAATTGCCCACATATTATGTGGTGGGTTCGGGTTGCGATTACGTACAATTAGATCTATTCCCAGAAGATCATACATGTTTGGAAGCAGTGAACCATACTGTGCAAGCAATGGTGTCAGGTCGTGAATTGCTCCCATGTCTGCCAGTGGTTGGATTCTATCAAATCCGAAGTCAAATGCAACATCAAGTGGATCATTTGCTGCTATACGGGTGACCATGTCTTCACCATCCGGCCATCTGCGAAACTGCGCCCACTCTACTTCGATATTGTGGATTTCGAGCATTTGCTCTGCAACCCATTCTACCCAGTGAGATTCACTCATTACTTGACGATCATGTGCACGATCCCAAAATGACGCAACAATTTTGCGTGTTTCGATGAAACGGAAGTTACCATCAACGATTTCAAGACCATTTTCTTCGAGTATTGGGTCATTTGGTTCTACCGTTGGTGGTGGTGTATCTGGCGGTGGTGTGTTCGTAGGCGTTGGGGTCGGTGCGCTGTCCGGACTATCGTCACTTGTTGCACATGCTGTAATTATTGTAAATGCAAGAACAGCGACTAATAGTAATGCTAGGATTTTTTTCATTTTTTTCCTCTCTTTCTTTTTTGACATACTTATTATGGTTAAACCGGGAGCGTTATCAGTTAGCGTAAAATCGCATATCAACCTTTAACCGCTCCTAGTGTAACGCCTTTAACAAAGAACCTTTGAAGCCATGGATAAACGCAAAGAATTGGTACAGTAGCAACAACTATGGCAGCTCCACGTAAAGTTTCACTGCGACCGGGGTTACCTGCAACACCTGGGTCGAGCGTTGTGTCAATGCCAATATTGTTATTTATAATGTTATACAGTAATAATTGAATTGGATGATATTCCGGTCTGCCTTGCATAAACATTAATGCATCAGTAAAACCATTCCACCTACCAACAGCGTACATAAGTGCTGCTGTAGCTAAAACAGGTGCTGAAAGCGGTAAGTAGATACTTATTAGAATTCGCAGTGGATTTGCTCCGTCTATTTCAGCAGATTCTCTGAGACTGGAGGGTAAACCAAGAAAAAACTTACGCATTACAATAACCCAAAATACACTTATCATGCCCGGCAAAACGAGTACAAGAGGGTTATTAATGAGGTTTAAGTTGCGAAACAGGACAAACATTGGTATAGTACCGGCATTAAAAAGCATTGTAAATAATATAAATATAGTAATAATCCTTCGCCCTTTAAGCTTGTCATAAGTTAGAGGATATGCACAAAGCACTGTCATTGTAACGTTTATAATTGTTACTATAACTGTGAGAATTGCTGTCCAACCAAGTGAGGTCATAAACCTGCGGTCAGCAAATATGAGATCTCTATATGCATCAGTATGTAGCTCAACAGGCCAAAATGTAACCTCTCGATGCATAATTGCGCGAGGTGAACTAAGAGACTGTGCAATAACACTTAGCAGTGGAAGTATACATGTTATAATAAGAATTACACAAAGAAATACTATAAGCCAATCACCAAAACTTGTTCTATGTAAGCGGTTTTTATTAGCAGTAGCTTTAACAGCTAAGATTTTTTCGTGTGTTTCTTTGCTAATTTCTCTGTTTTTTACCATAACCCTGCCTCCCCGTCGATTCTTTTTATGACAAAGTTAGCTCCAAGTAACAAGATAAGGTTAATAAATGATTGTATAACACCGACCGCTGTTGCAAGTGCATATTGTAGATTCAACAGACCCCAGCGATAGACGAATAGTGGTAGAACATCAGACACACTTCGTACAAGGTGATTTGATAGTGACATGAAGCGTTCAAAATCTGCACCCATCATGTTACCCATTGTGAGAATAAATAGGATTACGATAACAGGACGAATACCCGGAAGTGTAACATGCCAAATTTTCCTAAGCCTTGATGCTCCATCAACCTCTGCAGCTTCGTAAAGTTCAGGACTGATAGATGTGATTGCAGCTAGATAAATGATTGTGTTCCAACCTAAGCTTCGCCAAACAGCAATTAGTACAACAGTCCAAACCCAATGTGTGGTCTCTCCAAGAAATGGTATAGGTTGCATATTAAACCACGCCATGAGGATGTTGTTTACAGCACCTGTATTTGTAGCAAAGAGTCTAAGAGCCATACCGGAAATAATTATCCATGATAGGAAAAATGGCATATATGATATTGTTTGAGTAATCCTCTTGAACCTTCTAAACTTTAGTTCATTAAGCAAGAGAGCAAGGATAATTGGTGCAGGGAAACCAACAATCAAGTCTAAAATACTAAACATGATTGTACTTTTTACAGCATTATGGAAATGATCCATAGCCCAGGCACGTGCAAAATTAGCAATTCCTGCCCATGGTACTTCAAGTAAGGGTAAGAAAATATTATTTTCTTTAAATGCGAGTAAAATATTAAACATTGGTACATAGCGGAAAATGATAAAAAAAGCAATTGGTAATAACAGCATTGCATAAAGTATCCAGTAACGTATTAAATAGTTACCGGCACGTCTCAAACCAATGCTATGCGGAAAATTGCTTTTCTCTTTTGTAAAGCCTGACATATATTGCACCAAACCATCTATATGTTTTTTCATTGACATGTAACATTTTTACAAATATGTTAAAAATATATAGTAATAAAATGATCAAAAATTAACATTTTTAATCATTTTGAAAATATTTTATGTAGTTATTTGTAGATAGTGCGTATTATTACGATATAATTTTAATCATGTACGATATTTTCATATCGCCCAAACAGGCACAATCATTGCACCTTTATCTAGTGCGGATAATTCTTTCTTTGTACAAATCACAGCACCAACACCTCTGGGTATACTCGCTTTATCAAGCACCTTGAACGCATTGACGAGTTCAGTCTGTGGTGAAGCTGTTTTCTTAATTTCTATGGGATGAAGCTCGCCGTCGCTTTCTAAAATTATGTCTATTTCCTTATTGTCGATGTCACGGTAATAATGTGCATAATATGGGAGTCCGTTATTTGTGTATGTTTTTATTATTTCAGATACCACATAATTTTCTAAGATTGCACCGTTGATTGCACCGTTCATCAGGATTTCCGGCGACGAATATTTTGTCAAATATGCAACTAAGCCGGTATCAAAAAAATATAGCTTAGGTGCTTTTTTTATGGTACGATTCAACAGGTTGTTGGAAAACGGGCGTAAATAAAAGATTACACCAGATTTTTCCATGTAACCAAGCCATGTTTTCGCTGTTTCATCAGAAACACCCACATCTGTTGCAATGGCATGTATATTTAACATTTCTCCGGCACGGCAAGCGGCAGCGCGCACGAAATCACGGAATAAATACTCGTCCTTCAAATAGACCATATCTTTAATATCCCGATCAATATATGAATCAATATAACTGCTGTAAAACACATCTCGGTTTGAGTGTTTACCGCTGATATGGGCAGGAAGCGAGCCACTCCAGATACGCTCGAACTGACCGCGAACATCCGTAGGATTGCCATAGGGAACACGTTTTTGCAATTCCTTCAAATTTACAGCAAAAGGCAAACATTTGCCACAACCGTATATTTCATGCTGCGAAAGCCCCAACATACGCAGAATAGCGACACGTCCGGCGAGTGATTCTCCCGCCAGTTTCATCAGTTGATACATCTGCGACCCGGTCATCAAATAACTTCCCGGCGGAACCCCGTTATCTATCTCCATTTTTATATATGGAAATAATTCGGGAGCGTACTGCACTTCATCAATAATTACCGGAGCCGGATTGAGCGATAAAAATAATTCGGGGTCTGTTTGTGCGAGCTGTCGGTTTTCCTTGTTATCAAGGGAGACAAACCGTCGTTCTTGACCTAACAATCTTCGGAGAGTGGTGGTTTTGCCAACCTGCCGAGGTCCGGTTATTATAACTGCTGAGTAATTTTTTGAAACCTCTAAAACCAACAGGTCAATATCCCTTTTTATATATTCCATGTAAACACCTCGTTTCGAGTAAAATCCAGCACAACCTTATTATACCCGAATCGAAAGGAGGAATCAAGGGGTTATGGAAATATGACGTTTATTTGTACGTCTGAACATATCTATCTAAAACTTCATTTATCATTGCTTGGTATTTAACGTTGTTTTCTCCTGCATGCTTTTTAAAGAAATCTATACTCCCACTATTTAACGCTATCGTTATTTTTACCTTTGATTCTCTTCTTATTAAGTTTTCAGGGGATGGTATAAGATTAGCAACAATTTCGCTATCTGTTATTGCTCTTGATATATTCTTTGGTGCCTCAGTGTAAACTATTTTATTTTTCATATCTACTTTTCTCTTTCAAAGTTCATACTTATTATGTTAAAGGTAATCTTACTTTATTCAATGATATACTATATTTGCACCTTTTTCATTTATTCTACTGATTGCTCTATCAATATTCCTATCATTTTTTGCACCAACAGCATTTGCGTAAAAGTTTACTATATAACCTCTTTTCAATCCTGCCAATGCTGTATCATATACACATTCATCTGCTGCTACACCAACTAAATATAATTCATTGATTTGATTTTGTATTAAGAAATCTTCAAATTCTATATTTGAAAATGCACTTCCACTATATTTATCAAAAATATACTCTGATACAATATTAATTCTTGAATCAATTTCTACACCTGGTGTTCCTTCTATTACCGGGAAATTAAATAGTGTTCTTAAGAAGGTATTTGTAAAAATATTTCTAAAATATATAACCTTTATATCATTATTATGAAATTCATTAATGATTTCATTTACAGTTGTGATTAAATTATCCATTTGACTTATTTCTATAGGATATTTTCCATCTTCGGTAAGATAATCTATCTGCATATCAATAACCAATAAAACTTTTTGCGGATTTTGATAGTATTCTATTTTTGTTGTACCTGAAGCGCATGATGATAAATAAAATAATAATGCTACACAAGAAAATATTTTTGTTAATTTATTCTTATTCACGAGAAAACTCCTTAAAGTTGAACTATTTTTCTTTGCTTATACTCTATCCAAACTGCTCTGAAACTAAAATCGATGCACGGCTTTGAATTACTCTTGCAGCGTTCTCTGCCGTTATTTGACCTAAAAAGTAACCAGATGCAGTTTCGATAACTATATCCATAAGAGAAGTAAAAATATCACCAGAACTCATTAAAACATTTGCAGAGTTTACAAACTCAATAAACTGTTCTCTTTCTGTTTGAGTAAGTGGTGAGATTACTATATCTATTATAGATGTTTCACCGCCAAAATTTGTACCCACACTAATAGTTTGTTCAGGTTGATTCATAGCATTTTCAATCATCCATTCAAACACTGCCTTATTAGTCGGAATATTGTTTTGTCCTTGATTCATCATTGTACGCTGCCAGTATTCTGACATTAAATGACTGATAAAACTCCATGCACCTTCTTTATTCTCAGAAGTAGAGGTGATTGCAAAGGTTGGAAAAGGATTAATAGTATTCCCATTTCTGTTTTCATTTGGGAAACCTTTAATAACAAGTTCTCCGCCGAAAATTTCGCTAAACATCTGATGTTGAATGAATCCCTGATAGTGATAATATGCCATAATCTGTCTGCCGGTAGCAATATCATCACGCTCATCAAAATTACCGGTATCATGCACATCAGATGGAAACATGTTCGCAATTTCAAGCAGTTCTATAAAATCTTCGTTATCAAAGTTAACTAAACCAGCATCCCGATCAACGAAGAAATCTATATTATTCTCTATTGCAAAGTTTAAGAATATTCTGTTAGTAAACCATGCACCCAATGGTATATCGGCATCAGGATTATTTTGTAGGACTGTGAGAAACTCATCCATGTTCCAGCCGAGTTCATTACCTAAGATATTCGGGTTTCCTATTATAGTAGATACTGTAAAAAACGGGAATATATAGTAAAGATCATTGTTTATTTCCGCTCTTGTAAATATGTTTTCTACGAAATCCTCACGGTTGATTTCTGTGTCATTATCAATAAATGAGTACAAATTTTCCAGCAACCCCATCGCAACATACTGCTCCACAGGTAATCCCATAATATCCAGCATATCAGGGATATTGCCTGTAACAATCTCGGTATTTAGTTTAATTACTCCTGCCATATAATCATCGTCTGTAGCAAATTCGGAATAGTCAGTCACTTGAATGTGATAACGGCTATTTCTACGATTAAAGTCGATTATTGCTTCTCTCGTTTCCGAACTAAGAAAAAACGTAGCAAATGTAATTGTGGTTACTTCATGATCCTCAATAGCAATTCTGTTTAGTGAAATCAGTTCAATAATTTGTCTATCATTGAAATTATCCCAACCTCTGTTTATCATCAACACTTGGTCATCATCTATAACAGATACTATCATCAAATTCATTGCAACTATACTGCTGTCAACTAAATTAAGTATTTGTACCAACTCGTCTGTTTCCGTTTTTAACCCATAAAGATATGTCTGGTCTGAGATATAGTACAGAAAATTTTCATCACCTGAGAAAACATACAAAAATTGCATTGACTCCAATATTTCACCCAACTCACGCCTTTGTTTATCAATGATTTGAAGAGTACCACCATTCGAACCCCAGAAATTTACTGCAATATTCCCGTCCGTCATATAGATAAGAGAGTTAATCATTCCATCAACATCTATAGTATAAAGCTGATTTCCTAGGTAATTGTAAACGGCAATCTTTTCATTAGTAGCAAAATATATATTTTCTTTATCGATAACAAAACTACGAATCCAAATAAGTCCATGATCAGTAATCATTTCGTTTATTTCAATAGTTTCCAATGTAGCTCCTGTGTTATCCAGTTTTCGTACTAATACATTACTACTAAGAATTTCACGATATTCAAGTGTAGCATACGAATCATCAGGATCCGGGGTAAAATACTCAGGAAAGTTATAGATGAAAAATTCTGCTGATTCAACAATCCAGAGATTGCTTTCACTATCTGTAGCCATTGCCAATATTCTTGTAGTACCGTCTTCTGCGTTTGCCGGTGGAGTTGTTGTTGTAAAGCTTTGTAATTCGATTAGGTTTGTCCCGTCAAGATTAGCCGAAAATAATCTGTGTGCTGTGAACTGTTCATCAATGCTATCTTGCATTATTGCAGAGAAATATACTGTTTCATTGATAATAACAGCACTGCCTGTGAAGTACAAACCTTCATACAATTGTGTTAAGTCCGTAAACTCAGGTACAAAAATAGTATCAGGTGTTTCATTTTCGCCTATATCCGGTTCGCTACTGCAAGCTGTTAATTGCAATAATAGTAAAGATGCAAGTATTATGATTATAAGCTTTTTACTTTTTGAGTGATTTTTTGTTCGTGTCATTGTCATTAGGTTATCCAATCCTTCGTAAAATTATATTTTCTAGTATGATTAAAATATACTGTACTCAAATAAATAAAAATTAACATTTTTAATCATTTGTAAAATATTCTATTTGTTATCTGAACCCACATATCTATGTTTGCATGTAGATAATGAAACACACTCCCGTTTGGAATATCCATTGTTTTTTAGTAAATATGTTAATATATCCATTTTGTTCATGATGTTTTCTCGATTTTGTTTAATAATCTATTAGTTACTCTACATAATTGTTTTCTATTGCCAACCATAATTCCATATAGTTTGTATCTGATAAATTGGGATAATACATTTCCGGTGAAGTTATATTTTTATCCACTGACAATCCATGTTTTTTGAGCCATATATAACTATATTTCCATGCTTTATAAATTGTATCTGTCACAAGCTGTTCAAAGCTTTCTGCTTCAAAACCGCATATAACATACGTGTAAGGTAACACTTGCCATTTTGCGAAAATTTCATTATCTATATTCGCTTCAACTTCTGTACCAACAAAAAAAGTAAAACAGTTTTCAGGTGCTTCCCCCTTATAAGAAACGTCCAATGTCCTACCACCGATTTTCATCGGAATTAAATGTTGTTGCTGATGGAATTTTTCCCACACTTGTCCAAGAGTATCTATTCCGGTGGTTTCTCCGTTAAATATGTGAGATTCATTTTTTACTATCCCGTTAATTCCCATAAAAAATATTGGTTCTTTGATTTCTTTCCGATTGAACTCCAATACAATACCGTCTGTGATTAATGGTACACCCTCATCAATCATTACATAATTTAGTGCTAACGCAGGCTTTGAAAACTGAACAAGTGGCACCGGGTTTTTTCTATACTGGTCTGGAGTTATTCCGAATGCTTCCTTAAATGTTTTTGTTAAGAACTCATGACTACTAAAACCGCAATCCAGAGCAATATCCAGAATACGAACATTTTTACTTGTCAATGTTTTACAGGCAAGAGCTAAACGCCTTAATTTTATGTATTCTCTAACAGGTTTTTTAACCAAGCGGGTAAAAAGTCTTTGAAAATAAAAAGGCGATAAATACGCTATATTTGCTAATTGTTCAATTTCCGTTTCTTTTTCAAGATTATCTTCTATGAAATCAACTGTTCTTTGTATTGCTTCCCATGCGTGCATTAGAATCTCCTCATTGTTTTATACAATGAATATATCATATTTTCTTTATAATCGCTTGTTCACCTATGCTCTTATGTTTTTTGAAATGTAAAGATATGTGTTGACATTTGCGTGGTTTATGTTGTATAAAAGTAGGGAAGGTGGTGATTTTATGGCAAACGTAAATATTCGTGTTGATGATACCTTAAAACGTGACACTGAAGGTATACTGTCGGAATTGGGTCTATCAATGTCGACTGCAACTAATTTATTTTACAAACAGGTTGTTCGATATGGTGGCATCCCATTTGATTTAAAAATCAAACGTCCAAATGTAGAAACACTGGAAGCAATTGCAGAAGTAGAAGAAATGGAAAAAAATCCTTCAATAGGCAAACCTTACACTGATGTTAAGCTTATGATGAATTAGTGTACTTAATAGAATTTAATTTCAGCTTCTAATATTCAAAGGGCACGACCAATAACACTCAGTATTACAGCCCTTACATTTTTCCCGATAAAATAAAAATCTTTCTTTGGTGATTGCTCCTTTAGGGCAAGCCTCCATGCAAATATTGCAATCTTCACATTCCGTTGCCATGACCGGTTTTTCTCGCCAATTACTATCGTTAAACGGCATATCTGTTAAAAACACCGTATATTGCACCCAACTTCCAATCCCCCGTACACTTGTTACATTATTTTTTCCATATTCAGCTAATCCACTCAATACGGCAAGTCTCTTGATTGGTAGAGATGTATAAAGTTTAGCAGCAAATCCTACCTCTTCCAAAGCGTTTTTGACATTTATCCCACCGATAGAACGTGCGTCACCAGTTCCACGCGGCAACGCTACAATCAAAACAGAGGTATACTTTTTAGGCGTTCCTGACAATCGTTCAATCGCTGTTATGCTACCTGCAATACTGCTTTTTTGCTTTTCATGAACATCGTTTTTACTGTATAAATCCAACATATCTCCAGACATTGATTTCACTTTATCAATTGAAACACATTCCCATTTGGAGTATCCATTGTTTTTTAGTAAATATGTTAATATATCCATTTTCTCCATTAGATAGTTTCCTCTTCTTTTAATAAATATTATGAATTCGATATGCCTTTTTCTCTTTCACATCAAGTACATCAAAACAAATATTTCTATCAATGAATTTATATAATTGGAATCTTACAGGCTTACAAATTAGAGTTGGTTCTTCAGGACATTCTATATATTTTTCGTAAAGTTGAGGGTATTTTGATTTATACATTGTTGAGCAAAATTCAATTTTTCTTACATCGGTTGTGAAATGAGCCATAGCTTCAATCTGTATATTATCAACAGCTATAGCGACATTTGAGTTTTCCCGTATTTGTTCTGCTTTACTTCCATTTTCACTTGTTTGAAAATAGATTGTTAATTCATCATTTACAAAATTCATTGTTCGAGCTGTAACGCGACCATCGGCGCAAGTGGCTAAAACTACAGTTTGGATGCCTTCTAGTAATATTACTATTTCATCATATAATGTTTTATAATCTATAACCATATCTATAATAACCCCCTAAGAAAACTATAGATTATTTTAATCTACAATTTCAAATGTGAAAATAACAGGATTTTCAATATTTTCTTTAAGCGGTGATACATCAACCGATTTAATCTTTAGTTTAATTCCAAGTGCCTTTTGCAGCTCATATAAGCGACCACCCGCACATCTTTCAAAATATGATTCTACATTTGGTGGTGGAGTGGTGTATTTTCCTTCTTTTACACGTTTATAATATCCATGTGAACATTTAAAGTTGAGTGTAAGTGTATTGTCGTTATTTATTATGGGTTTCCATCTTTTGAAAGTTTCTGAAAAAAGTTCTATTCTTTCATCAAGTGCCAGATGAGCATATTCAAGAGCGAAAACTTTACGTTCTTTATCATTTCCTGTGCCATTGCACGCTCCAGCTTCTTCATACAATTGAAATCGTTGCTCTTTTGTAAGATGCTCATTCATAGCCATGCTGAATTCATCATTCCATTCAGGTTCAAAACACTTAATCCCTATAAGATGAGGTCCAAATTTTTCCTCGTGTTTTTCTACAATATCTTCAAATATGGACAATACATTCTCTGGGATTCGGTTTTTCCTTTTTTGCATTTCTCTTAAAACAACTTTCATTTTTTCCTCCATTAAACATTACTGATTGTATCATCATATTTTTTATGAAATCAACTACTCTTTGTATTGCTTCCCATGCGTGCATTAGAAACTCCTCGTTATTTGATACAACGAGTATATCATTTTTTATTTATATTCGCTTGTTCACCTATGCTCTTTTTTAAACAAATTAAATGAACTTAATAACACAATGATTCCTACAAGCATTAACACACCAGATAGAACATAATAATTGATACCGAGATAAGCTATGTGAGAGATGTCGTCAAAAACGTCTCCTGCTGATATTGTGTGTGTTCCTATATGACCGCCAGCAAACAATCCGGCAATGCAAATGAACAATGCGACAGCAATAATACAATATGATAGTATTCTGGTTTTCATTTGGTATTTCATTTTAAAATGTTCGTTACTTACTTTCACAGTGGGAGTATCATTATCACCCTCGTATTCATCATTTAGCAAGTAATCTGTTGAAACTCTGAATATTTTACTTAACTGTACAACATTCTCCGTATCCGGGACAGATTCATCAAGTTCCCATTTTGAGATTGCTTGTCTTGATATAGTAAGTTGTTCTGCAAGTTCCTCTTGTGACATTCCACACCCTTTTCTTAGTTGGTGGATTTTTTTACCTAAACTCATATTAATAGCCTCCTAAATTATTTTTGCTGAGTATTGCAGTAATTATCACTTGCTGTGCGGTTGCAGTCCACCAACTCAACCTTGCACTTCCGCAACTGACACTTGCATTTGCAATTTTTTGTAGCTTGAACCACCCGAATAGGGCGATGAGCAGTTACCGTTTGTTAAGTGCAGTACGGATAGCTTGCGCAAGGTTTGATTAATACGAAAGAACTTCGGCTTAACCACTATAATTACCACTTGCTTTTTCGGAAGCTACATTTTCAGATAATCTCGCCCCAGCTATAATAGGTTCCCATTTAAATACATCTTTTTGTGATAAACCACTTCTTTCGCAATACAAACGAAGATATAAATTCGCTAACTCTGTAGAATATTGTGAATATAATAAATAGCTTCGGTATACATCGGCTTTAATATCACCTGCACATGAGTCAACCCAATCTATAATAAATACACCTGTTTCGCTTAGTATCAAATTGTTTACATGATAATCTCCGTGACAAAGCCTGTTTTCATATTTCATACTTCCCAATTTATCAATTAGTGCGGCTTTTTGCTTTTCGCTTATACCTACAGCGTTATGTAATTGTGATTTTAACTTGTCAGTCATCAAAACAAAATTATCTGCCTTTAAAGCATGTATTTTCAACTGAATATCAACAGAAAGATTCATATATTGTTCTGCTTTTGTCCTGTCATTTAAAATAATGCTCCCGATTGTTTTACCTTTTACATATTCCATGATTATAGCCTGTTTTCCATTTATAATTGACACTTCATACACACGGGGAACAGAAAGACTCTTCGAGTAAGCGAATATTTGCTTAGATGCTTCATTTTCTGCTTCTAAGTCCGGTAAAAAGCTTTTGAAGAGCTTAATTATTTTTCCGTTGTGCAGATATATATCAGCGGTATTTCCTTCTGCTATGGGTGTTTTTAATTCTATTTTACATCTCTTAATACTCATATTTATCTCGCAATCTCAATATATAGCGATCAATCGAAACAATCGTATTATATATCTTACTATACTGTAGATAATTTCATTTGCAAGTTCAAATGAGTGCTTTTCCGCTGTGCTGTCCATTATCAAAATAGAACAGATTAATGTGCGAACCATCAGGATACGCATTAGGATTTGACTTTATGAATTCATATTTACCTTTTGTGTATTCACTGATAGAATTTTCCCAAAACTTCATTGCTGTAACATTTTTGGGGTGAGTTCCCAATCCCCATCGCCCTTTATGCTTATCAAGTACTTGAAAAAACGCTTGTTTTCCTACGCCCGAGCGTCGATATTTATATATAACAAAAAACTCGGCAATTTGATAATCAGTCTCCGGATCGCCTTCATTGCGATGATTAAAAACCATAACAAACCCGGCTAAATTACCGTCTACGTCAATAAAATATGCCTGTCTATCTTTGTCTGTCCAGTAAAAGTCAAGATACGGATAGCCAATTAAGCCGATTTTGTTTACGCCTCGCCCATCATATTGTGAAAATTCATAATCATATTTTTCCAGCAAATTGGCAAGAATTTCCCTGTCCTCAAGTTTAACATGCCGCAATTTCACTTGCATAATCACACCGCCTAATATAAATCTTACTTCACCCTAGATGATTTCGTACTGTGCGTTCTTATGGTTGCGTTTATGTCGTTTCCTTAAATGAAGTATTGCTCATAACTACTATATAGATGCTATAAATCAGTTATTAATCCTTTTAGATGCACAATACCACTATACAGTAACAAAAAACATAAAAATTAACACTTTTAATCATTTTGATAAATATTATATTACATATTTTGCATTATCCTATATTTATCATAATATTTTGATTTTTCTTGACATATAAGTCATTTTACGATACAGTAGATTTATCTTGAAGAAAGGAGTCACTGATTAATGAAACGCAAAATAACAGAAAGCTTGGTTCATTGGAAAAACAAACCATCCGGGCGTATGCCGCTCTTGGTATACGGAGCGAGGCAAGTTGGCAAGACTTTTATCATACGTGAATTCAGTGATAAATACTATAAAAATACCGCTTATTTCAATCTTGAAACCAACCAAACAGTCAGCTCTTATTTTGCAGAAAACATTGAACCGGAACGTATTATTCGCTTTCTTGAAACAGAATCACAGGAACGGATTATTCCGGAAGATACGCTTATCATATTTGACGAAATCCAATCTTGTGAACGTGCATTGACATCTTTAAAATACTTCAATGAAAAAGCACCTGAGTATCACATCGTTTGCGCCGGCAGTTTGCTGGGTGTTGCCGTCAATCGTGAGAGGTATTCCTTTCCGGTTGGCAATGTGGATTCAATGACTTTATTTCCACTTGATTTTGAAGAATTTTTGTGGGCATTAAATCATGAACGGCTCTGTGATGAAATAAAATCCGCATACGAAAAAAACGAAGCGTTACCTTACGCTTTACATGCGAAAGCCCTCGATTTATATAAGCAATACCTTATCATGGGCGGAATGCCTCGTGCGATTTTAGAATATATTGAAACCAATAGTTTTTTGACTGTGCCTGATGTACAGAATAAAATCATGAACGATTATATTGC
>JAITFS010000055.1 GCA_031281195.1 Oscillospiraceae bacterium | reverse complement strand
GCCATACCCGACGGAATGATGGCAATGGATATTGGACCTCGTGCAATTGCCGAGTTCACAAAAGAAATCGCCGGTGCAGGAACAATCGTCTGGAACGGCCCGATGGGAGTATTTGAGTTTCCGAAGTTTGCAGAAGGAACAAAAGCAATTGCAAACGCAGTAGCAACCTCCGGAGCAATATCAGTAATTGGAGGCGGCGACTCAGCAGCAGCAGTACGAAAATTCGGAGTAGAAGAAAAAATATCACATATATCAACAGGTGGCGGAGCCTCCCTTGAGTTTATGGAAGGCAAAATCCTACCCGGCATCGCCTGCTTATTAAATGCATAATTCATAATGCATAATGCATAATTCATAATGAAAAAGTGTGCGGTGAGGTGTATGTGTTTTTCGATTTTTTACGAGTTTGCGAAGCATGTTTGAGTAAAAAATGCGCTAAAAATACATATACCGAACGCAAGCACACGTAGAGTAAGATAAAAAACACATTAACACAGATACAATATAAAAAAAGTAATTAAGGAGTATAATCATGAATAAAAAACTCAGAAAAACAATAATAGCCGGAAACTGGAAAATGAACATGTTAGCATCAGACTTAAAAGCATTTAAAGACGAGTTGATACCACTTATACCTAACCATAAAGACTGGTGCGAAGCAGTAATATGTACACCATCAGTTCTTATACCACCTGCACTTAAAGCATTTAATGAAACAGGCGTTGGAGTTGGAGCGCAAAACATGAGCCAGCACAAATCCGGAGCATATACAGGAGAAATATCTGTTGACCAACTGGCTGACATCGGAGCAGAATACGTCATTATCGGACACAGTGAAAGACGTGAGTATTATGGCGAAACAGACATATCAGTTAACGAAAAACTACTTACAGCTTTAGACTCACCCGTAATACCAATAGTTTGCGTTGGAGAGACACTATATCAACGAGAAACAGGCGTAACTTTTGAACTGGTAGCACTGCAAGTAAAAATTGCATTAGACGGCGTATCGGAAGAAAAACTACGCAAGGTTGTTATCGCTTATGAGCCTGTATGGGCAATCGGCACAGGCAAAACTGCAACACCCGAAGATGCCGAAGAGGTATGCTGTGCAATACGTGATGTACTGGCAGGTTTATACAGCAGAGAAGCCGCTGATGCAGTATCTATTTTATACGGTGGTTCAATGAATGATAAAAACGCTGTTGACTTATTAGCACAACCGGACATTGACGGCGGACTAATCGGCGGAGCATCACTAAAACCGGAATCATTTGCCGTAATTATTAACGCAGCGAGGTAAAATCTATGAATAAACCAATGGTTATGGTTATAATGGACGGGTATGGTATTACAGAACCATCAGCAGGAAATGCAGTCTATAATGCAAAAACACCAGTGCTTGATGAACTTTTTAGAACATGCCCAAATACACTGTTATCAGCATCCGGAGAAGACGTAGGATTACCCGACGGACAGATGGGAAACAGTGAAGTAGGGCATACAAACATTGGAGCAGGAAGAGTTGTATACCAGAACCTGCCTATGATAACAAGAGAAATTGAACTGGGAACATTCTTTGAAAACAAAGCTCTGCTTAAAGCAATTGAAGCAACAAAAAACACAGGTAGCGCCCTGCACCTTATGGGACTGGTTTCCCCCGGAGGAGTACATAGCCATATAAACCATCTATTTGGACTATTAGAGCTGGCAAAACGGAACGAAATAACAAAAGTTTACATACACTGCTTTATGGACGGACGTGACGTACCACCCGACTCCGGATTAGATTCAATAAAGGCACTCGAAGAAAAGTGCAAGGAACTATCTGTCGGAAAGATTGCTACAGTTATGGGACGATTTTATGCAATGGACAGAGACAACCGTTGGGACAGAGTTGAACAAGCGTACAATGCAATGGTACTCGGTGAAGGAAAATATGAACCAAACCCGATAAAAGCAATGCAGGAATCCTATGATGAAAAAGTATTTGACGAGTTTGTAAAACCGGTTGTATGTGATAAAAACGGAATGGTTAAAGAAAATGATGCTGTTATATTCTTTAACTTTAGACCCGATAGAGCAAGAGAAATTACCAGAGCATTTGTGGACAAAGAGTTTGACGGATTTGTCAGACAAAAAGGATATTTCCCACTTACATATATTTGTATGACACAATATGACGAAAGTATAAAAGACGTAAGTATTGCATACCCGCCTGATTTTCCCAAACAAACAATTGGTGAAATAATCAGCATAAACGGATTAAGACAGGTTAGAATCGCAGAAACAGAAAAATACGCGCATGTAACATTTTTCTTTAACGGTGGCATAGAAGAACCGTTTGAAAACGAAAAACGTGTACTTATACCATCACCTAAAGAGTTCCCAACGTATGACCTTATCCCTGAAATGTCAGCATTTAAAGTTGCGGAAGCTGCAAGTAAAGAGATTTTAAGTGGCGACCATGATTTGATTATAATCAACTTTGCTAACTGTGATATGGTTGGACACACAGGAATCTACGATGCGGCAATTAAAGCGGTTGAAACTGTTGATAAATGTGTAGAAATGGTAAAAGATGCGGTTTCTAAAGTTAATGGATGCTTGATAATCACCGCAGATCATGGAAATGCGGAAGAAATGCTTGCGGCTGACGGTGTTAGCCCATATACAGCACACAGCGTTTATCCTGTACCATTTTTGGTATGCGGAGCAGATGTGAAGTTAAAAGAGTTTGGTAAACTGGCTGATATATCCCCGACAATACTGGATTTACTGGGCTTACAAAAACCGGATGTTATGACCGGAGAGTCACTCATTATAAAAAGTTAAAATAAGAAAGGTGTAAAAGATGAAAGATTATTTAGAAATTGTAAGTGTTGAAGGACGGGAAGTTCTTGATTCGCGCGGTAACCCAACTGTTGAAGCAGAAGTCTGGGTTATGGACAGAGCTAATGAACTGGTAGCTGGACGGGCAATGGTACCATCAGGTGCATCAACAGGGAAGTTCGAAGCATGTGAGCTTCGTGACGGTGACAAAGAGCGTTATCTTGGAAAAGGTGTATTAAAAGCAGTATCAAACATTAACAACAACATCTCAGAAGCATTAGTAGGACTAAATGCAATGGATCAAGTAGCAATTGACAAAGCTCTTATTGAACTTGACGGCACAGCAAACAAGTCAAAGCTTGGAGCAAACGCAATCTTAGGTGCATCACTTGCTTGCTCAATCGCATCAGCCAACGCACTAAAAATGCCGCTATACAGATACATTGGCGGTGCATCTGCAAACACACTGCCTGTACCAATGATGAACCTCCTAAACGGTGGAGCACACGCAGACAACAGCGTAGATATTCAAGAGTTTATGATTATGCCGGTATCAGCACCAAGCTTTAAGGAAGCACTACGTATGTGTGCAGAGATTTTCCATGCACTCAAAAAAGTTGTACCATCATCAGGTGTTGGTGATGAAGGTGGATATGCACCTGACTTAGCCGCTGACGAGGATGCACTTGTTGCACTTATGAAAGCAATTGAACTTGCAGGCTACAAACCCTTTGATGATATTAGAATCGCAATGGACCCTGCTGTCACAGACTGGTTTAATGAAGAAGACGGATGTTACCATCTACCAAAAAGAAAAACCATCATGACCAGACAGGACATGGTCGATATGTGGGTAAAGTTTGTTGACAAATATCCGATTATCTCAATCGAAGACGGAATGGCAGAAGAAGATTGGGAAGGTTGGAAGATGATGACTGACGCACTTGGTCATAAAATCCAAATAGTTGGTGATGATTTATTTGTTACAAACACAGAAAGACTTAAAAAAGGAATTGACATGGGTGTAACAAACTCAATTCTTATAAAAGTTAATCAAATCGGAACACTCACAGAAACTCTTGATGCTATCCGTATGGCACACAGAGCAAAATATACAGCCGTTGTTTCGCACCGTTCCGGTGAAACAGAAGACACAACAATTGCTGATATTTCTGTAGCAGTAAACGCAGGACAAATCAAAACAGGCGCACCATCAAGAAGTGACAGAGTGGCCAAATACAACCAACTTTTAAGAATCGAAGAAGAACTCGGCTCAGCAGCCTACTACCCGGGCATGAACACATTCTTCAACATTAAGTAAGCAAAAAAATGAAAAAGAAGCGGACACAAATCCGCTTCTTTTTTAACTCTTTTTTACACTACAACACCTACGGTGGTGTGTCGTTCGGATTGATACTATTCGGGTCGAGCGGGTCATAAGGGTCCTCCGGTTGATCGGGGTCGGGTGGAGGTGCGTAATATTCTTCCTCTGACATATAAATAAATAATATGATATTTCTGTTTGAGTCCGCGGTTAATGTGATAGCACCAAATGCTTGACCTTGCAGAACATAACCGAGTATTTCAGGAGCATCTTCTATAACCTCAGCACCAACTGTTGAGCGTATTACATCCTCGAATAATATTTCTCCGTGAACATCAACTGCTCTGACAGTATAAAATGCAGTTACAAACTCCCACGGATTTATAACAGGTTGAAGCTCTACATCACGTGGAGTATTAAAGCTTTTTGTCTCAAGGTCGGCGTGGATTGGATCCATAATCATACGCCAAATCTGAGCGGCAGGATTACCTGATGAAACCATTTCTACAGGTGTATCAAAACCTGTCCATACAGCAGCAAGATAATATGGAGTAAAACCAACAAACCAGCGGTCTTCACTATTTGTGGTAGTTCCGGTTTTTCCTGCAACCGGCATGTGAGCACCAAGACTGGCAGAACCGCCTGTTCCATGTAAAACTACATCACGAAGCATATCGGTCATCCAAAATGCGGTAACATCATTAATTGCTACATTCTCAATCGGAGCAGTATTATCCAGTAAAATCTCGCCATTATAGTTGTATATCATAGAGTATGTTCGAAGCTCCACACGAACACCATCATTTGGAAACATGGTATAAGCTGATGCCATCTCACGTACTGTTGCACCCCAGGTTAATTGCCCTGCGGCAAGAGGTGCATAGTTTTCATCCTGCGGGTCGAGATTAAATCTGAGAACATCACGCATAAACAAAAACGATGATCTGGGTGTGAGTTGATCAACAACCATTGCAGCAACAGTGTTTATTGAGTGACGTAAAGCATATCTGACAGAAACCTCACCCTGGTATCTGCGAGAAGCGTTCCTGGGTAGCCATGTTGTACCGGACAGTTCGATATCCGCACTGTCATTATAAATAGTATCAGGGGTGAGCATACCGTACTCCAGTGCCGGAGCGTAGGCAGCTATTGGCTTAATCGCAGAACCGGGAGGTCTGCGTGTTTGAGTTGCACGGCTAAGTAACATATTGCGCGTTTTTACGCCAACTCCACCAACAAGTGCTTTTATTTCACCGGTATACGGGTCAGCTAGAATAACACCTGATTGAAGTCTTTGTTGCGTATTTCCCGTAACCTCAGGTAGATTTTCGGGGTTTTGATAAATTTCATCAACAATAGCTTGCATTGTCGGGTCGATTGTAGCTATGATTCTAAGACCGCCCGAATGTAAAAGTCTTCTTGCTACTTGCTCAGAATAACCCAAACGAGTTACCAAATCACTTACAACATCTCTCATAACAGCTTCTTCAAACCATGTGTAGATAACCTGTTCTGCATTATCGTCAATACCACGTTGAAAATGCAAAACTGAGCGTAAAGCCTGATTTAACTCCTGCTCTGTTCTGATATAACCAAGCTCATACATCCTGCGAAGAATAATCTCTTGTCTTTCTTTATTTGATTCTCTATTTGCATAAGGGCTAAATCTTGAAGGATTGTTAGTAATACTGATAATAGATGCAGCCTCGGGCAGGGTTAGCTCAGAAACCTCTTTATTAAAATAATAATATGCCGCTGCACCAATACCATAAGTTCCATGCCCAAAGTACACAAGATTTAAGTAAAGCTCCAGTATTTCTTCTTTATTAAACTGTTTTTCATATTCTAAAGCTCTAAAGATTTCTTGAAGCTTTCTTTGAACAGTTGCATCATCCTCATGAGTGAGGTTTTTTATCACCTGCTGGGTAATTGTTGAGCCGCCAAAGGTATCTCGCATACCAAGAAACATGTTCATAAATGCGCCGGCAGTTCTATACCAATCCACACCTTGATGCGAAAAGAAACGGTGGTCTTCAATAGAAATTAACGCATTTATCAAATGATCGGGGAACTCATCATAGCTTGCCCATCTTCGAAATTCAGTGCTTTGAATGGTCACTAGTTCAATCTCGCGACCTGTATGAGAGTCAATGTAGCTAATAACACTCGAACGTGCCATAGTAAAATCGCGCGAATCAATTTCAAAGCCTGTCGCAATTTCATTATTTAGATAGTATAGAAAAAAGCATGTGTATATTGCAACTGCTGCAACAGCAATAAGTGCAAATGCTCCGACTATCTTTAAGCCGAGAAAAAACACATCACTTGCAATCCAAAATGTATGTTTTGCGGTCTTTTTAGCTATACGTTTTGCTTTAACTGTATCCATGTTATCTCCATGATGACCTTAAAAGTGTAAATATCCTATTGCATTTTAACATAAACTGTGGTATTTTTCAATGTATAAAGCGTTTACATTCTGTGAACAACTCGTGAACAATGTCAAAAAGGAATATGTAACTATGGATATGGATAATGAGTTTGGCAGTGATTTTATCACAATTACTGATGACGATGGTAAAGATTACGTTTTGGAGCATGTTGACACATTTGAGATTGATGATGTGATTTACATGGCGTTTTTACCGACAGACATTGATGAAGAATCTGATGAATACGGGTTAATCATACTCAAGGTTGATGAAGAAGATGACGAAGAGATTTTAGCAACAATTGATGATGAAATGTTACTAGACAGTGTATACGAACGTTTTATGGAACGCTTATCTGAATAATTCCCTGCTTTGCTCGTGATAAGCCTTTTTAAACCCACATTTTCTATAAGGGATGCCAATCTCTTCCTGTGAAATTGCAGGCCTCCCGAATCATGCTTGACATGGTTTGGATGTTGGAAGCGCGCAGCAGGAAGGAGGCGACCCACCTGCCCACAGGTGCAGGTTATAAATGGGTTTACACGGTACGGCGGGGTCACAAAAAAAGGAAAGAAGTAATTATGAGTGGAATGTTTGACAAAAAGACAGAAAAGGCACAAAGAAAACAAGCAATAACGGAGAAACAAGCAAAAGCGAAGAAAAAATCAAGAATTATAACAATTAGTGTAATAGTTGTATTTGCATTAGTTTTAACAACAGCGTTAATAATTAACTCAAATTTTATTCGACGTACTGCTCCGGTTCTTACGATTGATGGAATCAACTTTAACACAGCCGAGTTTGAATACTTTTTTAATGTTCAATATCAGATGTATATGGAGCAGCTTAGCCAAAGCGGAATGGAAGGTATGGGACCTTCCAGAGAGAGACCTTTTAGAGACCAAATTGCCTGGACAGACCCTGAAACAGGTATTGTTGAAACATGGGCGGATATTCTCTATGGTATGACCACCGAACGATTAACTTATCTTGTAGCGTTTTATAATACAGCAAACAATTATGGTTTTAAGCTATCTGAGGAGCAGCTTGAAGCAGTTGAGTTTGAAATTGAAATGCTTAAATTTGAAGCAAGCTTATATAATAGATCGGCGGATTCACTTCTGCAAATCATGTATGGGCCTAGCATGAACGTAAAAACATTTAGAAATGTACTGACCTTTACTGCAATAGCAGAATATTTCAGCGAATATTCACGTGAATCATTTAACTTTACCAATGACCAGCTTAATGAGTTCTACAATGAACATGCTGATGAATATGATGTACATTCATATAGAATCATATTGATATACGCAGAAATGCCGGATAGAATTGATTTCATAGACGATGAAGAAGGTTATGAGCTTGCAGTTGATGAAGCCGTTGATGAAGCCTTTGAGCTTGCATTATCAATAGCAGAAGAAGTGACCACAGAGGATGAGTTTATCGCAGCGGCAATAAATTACAACGAAGAGCAATACAGCGAACCGGATTCAACCCTGCAAAGACAACAAGGAAGAAACATTGGTCTTGAAACTGATATTGCTATCTGGTTAAACGACCCGGCACGAGCTTATGGTGATGTTACAGCAATACCCGCCGGTAACGTAAACACCGTTGTATTTTATATTTCAAGAAATGATAATAATTATCACACTCTAAGTATGAATCAACTCTTGATTTTACGTGAGAGAGTTGACCCGTTTGATTTTGAAGGTTTTGAGAATGACCCTGAGTATATAAAAGCTGTTGAAGCAGCAGATAAAGAAGCAACAGAACGCGCTGAGGACATTTATCAAAAGTTTATTGATGCAGGTGGTACAAAGGAAGCATTACTTGATTTAATTGAAGAATATTCTGATGAAAACACTCCTGATGGTTATTATGATAATATTTCACTATTTTCGTTCCGTGGAGTAGATTTTGTTGCAATGAGAGTATCTATTGAATTAGAAAACTGGCTCTTTGATGAAAACAGACAAGTAGGAGATATTGAGCTAATTAAAACAGCCGACCATGGTTATCATCTTACTATGTTTGCAGGAGAAGGTGATATTTTCGCACACCTGATTGCACGTGATAGAATGAGAACTGAAGCACACAATGATTGGGTTGAAAACCTGCCAAAAGGCGAACCAAAAAAACACTTTATGTTCATACTGGTACACATGTAAAATAACAATGCATAATTTAAAAATGCTTAGTTCATAATTAAGGTATTACAAATTAATTAAGAAAACCTATGAATTAAGCATGTCATTTTAAGTAAGTAGATTATTGCATTTAATAATGTAATATGATATTGCTATTTATAGTAAACAAAAGGAAACAACACATGACAATAAAATCAATCATATTATTAGCAGTAATTACTCTAACAATAGTAATTACTATATTAACAATTTTCATTATATTACCTTTAATATCAACTTTGCCTGATGATTTATACCCAAATGTAGATGGTAATAATGATGTATCACCATCACCATCACCATCACCATCACCATCTACAAATGACCCAAGTTCAAACTCTGATGAAGACATTGTTATGGGGCGAGGTAATACTCCCGGTAACATAATTAATGGTGGTTACATAGCACAAACTGAAGATTGGATATATATTGTAGAAGCAAGTGGTCAGTTTCCACTATATAAAATGCGTCATGATTACTCTGAGCGACAAAGAGTACACCCGACTGAGCAAGGGTTTACTTTTGTTAATGTTATAGGAGATTGGATTTATTATAGTAATATGTCTATCAACTCTGGTAGAAATATTTACAGAATGAGTATAGACGGAGGAAAACAAGAAAAACTAAATGATGAAAGAAATTCATGGCTTATTACCGTGGTTGATGGATATATATATTACATAGGTAGTGATTACTACTTATATAAATTATGCATTAACACGCTAAATATTGAGAAGATTATTGAAGATAAAGTAGGAATGTTTAATGTAGTGAATGATTGGATTTACTATGCAATATATGAAAATCATGGTTTATATAAGATTCATGTTGATGGATATAATCAAACAAAACTGAACGATGATTATATTCATGGCATAATAGTTTATAACGAATGGATTTACTACACATCGTATATACAAGAAGAGCGAGTTAGTTTACTATATAGAATGCATATTTATGATAATAATTACGAGAAGATTTCTAATGATAATATTAGTTTTTTTAATATATCTGAAGAGTGGATATACTATAGTAATAGAAGTGATAATGATTATCTTTATCGTATGAAAACTGACGGTTCAGAAAATGAACTACTTTATGCCGATAAAGTAGCTATGATAAACATACTTGGAGATTGGGTATATTACTCATCACTAAGTCCGTTACCACCAATGTATCGTGTGAGAATTGATGGCTCTGACCATGAGAGTTTATTAGATTAATATTTATATGAGGTGAGCGTATGAACAGAATGAAGAAATGTATCACATTATTACTAACAGTAATTATTGTATTTATTACTTTAATGCAAATTAATAGTAATGCATTAGCAGATAGTGATGATGCGGAATTTTTCGATTATGTAGATTTTGTTATTCTTATTGAGAGAATAATTAGCGAAGGGAATACTCCTGAGCAAGCGATAGAAATCTTAATAGAAGAAGCAGTAAAAAGCTCAATTAAGTACTCTGGAGATATAGCTGGCAGACTTGTTATTGATACACTCAAAGATAATTTTGAACAAAATTATCTTCTAAATGAGGTATTAGATAGAATAAATATGAAAAGTACCATAACAGCTATAGATTATGGAATTACAGCATATGGTTATGTAGGTAGTATGATTGAGTATTATGAATATATATGTGATAGTGATAATCCATATGTGACGTCTAATATCCAATTAGCAGCATTATTTGATACATTAAATTTACTCAGTACAACATTGAAAACATTCTTACCCGGAATAGGTAATCTAATATCCATACCATTGGATTTAGGAAAAAACACAGCAGTTTTAGCACAAAATATGCTATCTGCTTTTGAAGGTCGTAATGCAAGATTATTTTTAGAATTCGTGGGATTAGCATCAAATAGTATACTTGTTGAATTTGCCAGGTATATCAATGTTGAAGGGATATTGGAGCAATTAAAAGTACAAAAAGAATCTTTAGAAAATGCTAAAACATTAAATATACTGTTAGGTAGTCATATAGCTTTAAATGAAATATTATATCCACATCATACAGCGACAAAAGAAACAATAGATTCAGAATTACTAGAATTAGAAACACTGATAGCTGATATAGAAAATTATCTTAGTTATTTTTATAAACACGCAGAAGCAGCTATTGAAAGTGATGATTATAAAAGTAGAATGCATAATAAAGGAGATTTTTGGTGGTATGCATGGAAATTTCATTCATATAATGAAAACTATGAATGTGTATATGAGCGTAAACCAACAATAGTAAACTTAATATTTAATGAACCTGAATATAAAACATGTACAGAATTATCTTATGACTTTATGTTACTTTGTATGTGTTTAGAAAAA
>JAITFS010000026.1 GCA_031281195.1 Oscillospiraceae bacterium | reverse complement strand
AGGTATACGACGTTTTGCGGTTGCGTATGAGGGCTTGCGAAGCAAGACCAGCAACCGTAAAATGTGGCTGGAAGGAGGCGTGGGAGCGAGCCGAAGGCGACCGACCTAGCCGACTGGAAGCCCGGAGCCGCCGATCAGGCGGCGGAGCGTATACCGTTTGTTATGTGCTGTTGTGCCGTACACCATATTTTTATTCATAATATTTTTTGGAATATAATTTCATAAGGATCATTAAAATATTTAAATCCTCCTATTTCTTTATATCCCAATTTTCTATAAAAGTGCTGTGCATCTTCATTTGATTGTGTAGATGTTAGTACACTTTTGTATCCAATATTTTTTAATTCATTTTCCCAAAATTCTACTAATTTTCTTCCTAAACCTATTTTTCTATATTCTTCCAAAAAATATATCATGTTCATAAACGGAATATTATCCCAGAATAAATTATATCTTAACCAACCAATTAATTTTTCATTATTTTCTAATACAAATATTTCATTATTCTCAATTTTATTTTTTAATATTTTTTCAGAAATATGTTTATCATGTTCTTTAAGCCATAAATAGTCATTATTTTTAGCATATCGAATATTTATATACATATTTTTAAACCACAAAATCCTCAAGTTTGAAATTTGAATAAAATCTGCCAGAAATCGTAGTAAATCTTAATAGGCAAAAATCTGGATCTGTATAAGATTTTTCTGGATAAGCATCTTTGAATAAATTTTGCCAATATTTCTTTTTAATTTCCATGTCCGAAACAATTTCCATATTACCCTTGAGCATACAACCTTTCCATGAAAATAATATTTTACTAAAAAAATAAACACAACTTTTTGGATTATTTGGAATTTCCTGCGCGAATTTTGATGATGTATTTGTACAGAAATATATTTCTTTTAAAGAATCCCTATATTTTCCCGGTACAACAGCTTTAACAAGAGGATAACCGTCAGTACCTACACAAGTAATAATAAATGTTCCAACTTTTTTATATAATTGTTCAGCTTTTTCCCTTATTGTCATTATTTCTCCTTAGATATTAATTTCACATATTTTTATTATTTTGTCAATATATTTAAAACGGCTTAGGCACAATTGCACATAACGCGGGGTAGGTAGACGACGTGGCACGAAGGAGTGTGCTTGCACACGACAGAGTGGCATGTTGTCTACCTGTCAGTTAGGCGAAGTCCGCGTAGCGGCGAGCCTAGCTGACAGGCTTACCTGCCCCGCGTTGAGCAAAGTCAGCGAAGCGGATTTTGCTTAACGTTCAAGGTATACGACGTTCCAGACACATTATAACAAACAATGCGAAGCATTACTATTCAATCTCTGGAATGTGGCGTAGCCCGGAGCCGCCAAAGGCGGCGGAGCGTATACCGTGTGTTATCGACAGTACGGATGGCTTGAGTAAGGTCTGATTAACACGAAAGAACTACGGCTTAACTACCACAATAAACTGCTTGCTTTTTTTTGGAGAACTCGCTTATGTCATAATCACCGTAAATTTAAGTACTTTAGATAATGCTTATTATGGACCCCAAGGAGGCACGTTAAATGGATATTGATGTATTATTTCTAATCCTTCATCGTTGATTGTTTTAGAATCTACTGCATATCCCATAATTACTTCAAACGTCCATATACTATCTCCCATTTGGTATGTAACTGTTCCATTCATGAGACCGTTGACAAAAGTAGCGGTATAAGTAGCGGGAAAAGTATCGTGTGTCATCGTTCCTTGACCATTTGGTAAACCATTTTCCCAATAACCTTCATATATCCAACCGCTATGTTCATAACTATGAAAGCCATCAGGAAAAGTAGTAGGTGCAAATGGATTTGTTATAACTTCATCATCGTCAATGTCATTATCTTCTGATGATGTGTTGGTTTCAGTATCATTTGGAGTTAATTCGTTTTGCTCTGGTGGTGTTGCTATAGGAGTGCTTTCAATCGGTGGGTCTAATGGTTCTGAGTTATCACATGCAGTAATGGTGAAAAGTATAATAACTGTAAAGACGAGAAAAAGAAATATTTTCATTTAAGTATACCTCAATTAATGTAAATTATCATAACTATATCGTAAATGATTTCATTTGTGCGCTCTTATGCGTGCTTTTCCGTCGTTTCCCTAAAATGTAGTATTGCCGATAACGTTCAAGGTATACGACGTTCCGGACACCTTATAAAAAAACAATGCGAAGCATTGCCATTCAATCTCCGGAATGTGGCGCCAGCCCAAGCCGTCCGCAGACGGCGCAGCGTATACCGTTTGTTATCGGCAGTACGGACGGTTTATTATATCAATACATATTGAACTTAGCATTCTCGTTATATTGAGTAATTCCTTTGATATATTCTTCTAGTGGCGTTCCTTGTGCTTTAATACAAATACTCCTGAGTTTTTTATTTGCTACAAATGCAGAGTAACTGTCATTGTAGCTTGATTTAAGCACCTTTTCCAAAAAGTAAACCATTTCTTGACAAGGTGTATATTCCATAGCATCCATAAAATCTAATATGAATCGGATATAGTTTTGATCATAAAAAATATTTTGAGTGTATAAATAATCTAAGACTCGTTTATCAGACATCTTAGCCAGTTTCAGAGCCGCCTTCTGTACAATGTCTATGGTCTTTCCGTGTGTAATAAGGGCAAATATGACATCAGGTGAAGATAATTTTGCGATTACAACATCATTGATTTTCGTGTTTTCCATATTATTTGCAAGAAAGGCAAGAAATTCATCATCATGTATTTTCTCAATCGCTAACAATCGAACTTCTAAAACAGGGTCAGATGCGGCAATTTTCTTTAGAATATCTTGACTGTTAGTTTTAGAAATGAATTTTCTGCGTTTACCTGGGTTTTTGCTTTGCCATACTGGTTTGAAGAGTTTCATGTCTTACTCCTAGTCAAATGTAGGATATGATTCTGCTATTTCTATATCCCTCTTCGTTTGCTCTGCGATGTTTTGCATTATGCTCTTTATATCCAGAGCGAGATCGTATTTTAATGCAATATTTGCCATTTCATTTCGGATATAAGCATCCTTCTCTCCATTCGATGCAACCTCAACAGCTACTTTGATTATGGTATTTTCGTCTGATATTTGTTTTATCGCCAGTGGAGCAGACGGTCTATATCCATCAAGGGCTATTTCTGCAAGATATTCCTGATCAGTTACTTTTCTTATTAAATATTCAAGTTCATGAAACGGTAATCCTTTTTTTATTACGTCCGTATAAATCCCTTGTGTGACTGTGGGGTCAGTCAGTTTATCGGCAGCAAGTATACGCACAGAGTAGTGTATATCTCTATTGGCAATATCAATGAGAGCAGCTTGGTCTTGAAGCCGTTCAACTGCTTTTTTTTGCACATCAGGCTCTATATCATTTTTTGCTATATCAGCGAGTACAGTTTGATCTTGTATCTGTTTGATTGCAGCTATTTGAACAGTGTGAATTGAATCGTTTTTTGCTATATCTGCAAGAACATTTTTATCTTTCACTTTTTTGATACTCGCTATGCGTGTATCTGGGTCAGCATCGTGCTTAGCTAGATACTCGTCTGAAACAGCAGATTTATCATCCAACCTCTCACGCGCCATTGAGCGTATTCTTGTATTTTTGGACTCAATTGCGATTTTCTTAATCAATGATTGGTCGGTCACCTTTGAAAGTACCGTTGTTGCAAATGCAAAATCAAACGAATAATCGCTACGTATTGTATAATTAAAATCACTCTTTAAGACTTCTGCAAGAATATTCTGATTAGTTAGTTTATTTATTGCTGTTTTTTGATCATCCATATAAAGACTGTTCGTTATAATGTAAGCAAGTGTAGATTGATCTGTTATGATTTTTATCGCTGATTTTCGCACATCATCATTAAAATGAAATGCAAAGGAAGCGACTATATGTTGGTCATTCAAATTTGGTAATATATTCTTTATTATATCAGGAGAATCAAGTTTTTTTGCTGCCAATAACCTCACAGAAGGGTTTTCTGAATTTAAAACGATTTCAGCGAGCTTACTTTGATTAGCTGTCGTCATAATGAAAGCTCGTGCTTTGGTATCATCTTTCCAGATCGGCTTAAATAGTCCCATGTAAACACCTCCCTATATAAATTATATTAACTATACCCATAGATGATATTACTTGTATGCTCTTATTGGTGCTTTTTCATCGTTTTCCTAAAAATAATGTAGTATTGCCGATAACGTTATAGGTAACTGACGTTTTTTTGCACCCGATAAGGAAAATGCGCAGCATTTTACGGGCGCAAAAAAATGTGGTGGAGTGAGGCGTGGGAGCCTTTAGGCGACCTAGCCGAACGGAACCCAAAATGCCCGAATGGGGCATTTTGCAGTTACCGTTTGTTATATGCAGTTACATTTGCTTTTATTCATAATTTACTTCACCGATAGTTTTTTCTGCTGCTAATAATATTATTGCAATATTATTTTCTGTGTCAGCATTTAAAAAATCAATATCATCAAAGTTCATGTGTTCCTTTGCCCATTTAGCCCATGGATACCATAACGATTTAGGGTCTGGTATATCATAACAAGCTGTAATATTTACAATTTTTGTCTTTTCCCATAATTTTCTCCACCAATTCGCACTGTGAAAAGAAAAATATTCATCATCCCAAAAAGATTTTAGCGTTTCTGGATAGCCTTTTTCAAATTCTTTTGTTAGTCCAGGGCAAACAATTCCAAATTGCCCTCCTGGCTTAACTAATTTGGAAAATGTACATGGAAAATACAATTCATCTGCACCATAATAATGGTAACTATCAATAGAAATTGCAATATCAAAAAATTCATTTGCATATGGAAGAGCATGTGCCTCTGCCTGTAATGGAAAAACTTTATCAGATACACCCGCAGTTTTAAATCTTTCATAATTTTCTGTAGGATTTATCCATAAATCATTAGCGAAAACTGTTACTCCGAATTCTTTAGCCAAAAATATTGATGTTAAACCTTTTCCGCAACCCATATCCAAAACTCTCATCCCTGATGATATTTTTAGATTTTTACATAATTCCTCTAATAATTGTAATGAATTCGGTCCCATCCAATTTTCTTCAATAAATTTCTGATCATATTTTTCAGTTTTTGGATATTTATTCACTTAAAACTCCTTTTTCTGTTCTTAAATATATTTTATATGATATAAATTATTATGTCAACTATTCTTTTCAACACTATTCTTTGCAAATGTAATTGCATATAACTACTGCATAGACGCCATAATTTATTTTTTGCACCTCTTTGAAACCGTTGCAATTACACGTTTTCGTTGTGTTATTTGTTCAAATATTACTGTTTATTAATGTATAAATCTATTCAAAATACGCCATTACATAAATGTGATATATCGATGTATTATTTGTTCTTCTGAACTGGTTTACTTAATTTTATTTGCTCGATTTTCAACAGCAATTGTTTTGCTCCATTTTTCACCTCTACATTACGTTGTTCTAATGACAAATCAACCCATTCTACTGACTTTTTTTCTCTAATTCTTCTAATTTCTTGTACGGTCAATTTAATCAACCTCTTCTACAACCATTTCTATTAGCTAGATTATACCTAAACATATAGTATATACAATACAGAAACGTACTACAGGTTGTCAAGTGGACTTTTTACTTTTTTTAGGCTTTTTTGTGCTACATTTGCGTAAGTTAAAGTAGTCCTTATATTACTATGCCCTAATAGTTGCTGAATATAGCTGATGTCTGTTCCGCTTTCAAGTAAGTGTGTTGCGTAACTGTGTCTTAATCCGTGTATACCAACATCTTTATTGATGTTTGCTTTTTTCATTGCAGATTTGAAAACATTTTGCACGCTTCTTATACTATATTTACCGTTGCTTTGACCTTCAAATAAATATTTTTTTGGACGATATTTTTTGTAATAATCCCTTAATTCTTCAAGTAAACTTTCAGGTAGATTTACATAACGGTCTTTTTTTCCTTTACTACTTTCAATAAGAACCTGCATATTACCGCTGTCAATGTCTTTTATTTTCAGATTGACTATTTCGGAAACTCGTAACCCCATTCCATAACACAGCTTTAGCATGAGAGCGTGTTTTTGATTTGTTACTACAGAAAATAATTTCTTTATATCACGAGTGCTTATATGCTTTGGCAATTGTGATGCTCTTTTTGGACGTGGTAGGTTAATTAGAAGCATGTTTCTTTTCAGCACTTGCTCGTAATAGAACTTTATTGCGTTATATCGACTGTTAATTTGACTGTTTTTTAGCTGTAATTTATCAGCACAGTATAAAAAGTAACTTCTTATTCGTTCATTACTCATATAGTTTGCATCGTGGTTTCCGAGCAATTGTAGAAATTGTTTAAACTCGTTGCAATAAGTCCTTTGCGTGTTTTTGCTATACCCACGTAGAACAAGCTCTCTTCTGAGTTGTTCTAAGGCGTGTTTATTTATATCACTTATTTTCATATCATTTTTGTCCAACTTTTTGAGATCATTTCAAAAAGTGCGATGAATTATTCTTATTTTTTATGTATGGTTTTCTTTTGTATACACTTCCATAGCTGCTTTGCTGATATCTTCTACAGTCATTCCTACAAACAGATTATCTTTTCTCCATTCTGTATAGTCAAATGGTCTATTATATGTACAAGAATCTAAATAAACTGTTCTATTTTCCATAAACTTATACCAATTTAATTGTTATATTATATCTCTTCACTAACGTGGGTAATTTTTGCGGTTATTTACCCATGTTCATTATTATATGGGTAATCATTACCCATGTCAATGTGGGTTTACTCCTCACAGCACATTTTGCTCCAGCCAGACGGCAATGCCGTCTTCTTCGTTGGTGGGGCAGGTGTCGTCGGCTATTTTTTTGACTTCATCGACTGCGTTACCCATCGCTACGCCAGTGCCTGCATACTGTAGCATGTCAATGTCGTTTAAGTCGTCGCCGAATACGACGATTTCGCTTTTGTCGATATTCCAAAAATCTGCTAGTGCTGCGAGTGCTTTTGACTTGATTGCTTCACGGTGCATGATTTGTCCTAAACCGTCTCTGGCAACTGTTAAATATAGTTCATCGTGAAGATTTTGCCGTATAAACTCTGCTGCATTATCGTCACAGTCTACGCAATATAATTTCCCAGCATCTTTATCATGTGTTTCGAAATCGACTATTTCAAAGTTTGTTATAAAATCCCAAACATCAGAGACAACAAAGTTTGAATAATGTTTGCGTTCTGATTGCGATGCGACTCTTAATCCTTTTTTATCACATTTAGTTAACACCTTACGAGCCATTTCATACGGTACGTTTCTGATATATACGATTTCATCGCCTGCTTCTGCTAATGCTCCATTGTTTACAACTCTACCGTCAAACAAACTTGGTGAAAACATACTTAGTGAAATGCCAGCTCGCCCTGTTGCATAAACAGTTTTTATACCTAACTTACGGCATTTCTCAAATGTGGCAATTGTTCTCTTTGACACAGTTTTATCTTCTCGTAAAAAAGTTCCGTCTAGGTCAGTTACTATCATTTTTATGTTCTTTTTGTTTGACATTTGATGTCTCCTGTAATTTATGTAAGTTTTATATTTATCTCTTGCATAAATGCTCTTTTTGCTAAGCTATTTTAACATTTATTTGATTCATTCTCAACGAAAGTAAAATAATTTTCAAGCAAAGTGCAATATTTTGACATATAATTGCCTTTATACTTGTGAAAGGTCTTTCGCATTTATTTTTCAGGAGGTGACATGATGGACGAGGAGCTGCGAAACTCGCTTTTGCGGCTAATTCGGTACAAATTTGCCGGATATCCCAATGTTACATCACATGCTGAAGATATAATTCACACAGCATACGTAAACTTGAGAAGCGGCAATAGTTATGCACCAGAAAAAGAAAATTACGGATACATGTCTGTTATGTGCATAAGATTAGCCTACAGAGTGTTTATGTCGCAAGCAGTTGAGTTTGAGCAGAAAATCATTTTAACCGACGAAATCGCACTAATTGATGAAACTGATATTGTAGAAGAGTTAATTCGAGTTGATGAAGCATACGCCGTGCTGGAATCAATAAAAGTTCTGCGAGAAATCGAGCGAATAGTTATAACCCAGCGATATTACGGAAACTTTACATTTAATGAAATAGCGGAAAACAATGGGTTGAAGTTAAACACAGTCTTATCCCATCACAGGAGGGCACTTAACAAGCTTCGACCGCAATTAACAAAAATGTTTGATTATGGAAAGGAAGAAAATTATGAATAAAATCTTATGGAAACTGCACATTGCAGGAGAGAGAATGTGGCTGCTCGCAAACATGATTGCGCAACAATCCTCTGTCATGGGAGTTGATGGGAAAGGAATAGCTGTTGTAGCTGAGGAAACTCGTATAATTGCTAACAAAATTAATGAAATGGTCGAGCGTGCATTAAACAACGATGAGGAAATAAATCATGAGAAAATACAAGACATTGCATTTCACATGAATCTTTTAGCGTTAAACAGCGCTGTTGAATGTTCATGGCTTGGCACAAGAGGTCAACCTGTAGTTGTATGTACTGAAGACATTCGCACAATAGCATATAATTTATCTCTATTATCCGGTGATGAAAAAAACAATTTGTATTATGGATTTGCTCCAATGTCAAAAGAGAGTTACGCAGCAACGCCAATGCCAAAGGATGTTGTAAAGTCCAGCAATCATAACAATGAGTTTATCTTACTGGAAATTGCCGGAGTTCAAATCGTAGAACCTATTAGAAATATTGACGAGATTTGCGTACATTTAGAACGTAAGGGTAATCATATTAACTTACGAGGAATTGAATATCCGGTTATAGATTGTTACAAAATGCTTGGCAAAAGCCAATCAATTCCAACTTATGTTATTACCAAAACTCCGTGGGCAGAGCAGAATAAAAAGTATGCAATTGTTGCTGATGCATTAGGGCTTTTTTATAGTCCAACTTGCTTGTCTGCGACTGCACCTGCTGACACTCCTTTGGTTGAGTATATTCGTGAGTATTGGGAAAGCGAAAACGATATACCATATATTTTCATGGACTGGGCAAAATTGGCGAAGTAATAAAAAAATATCACACTGAGATTTCTGTAGGGGTGATCGAGGACGGTCGCCCCTACATTATATATATAGTAAACATTTATGTTGTGTTTTTTCGTAGAACTTTGCAACAAATCATGTTATACTTTTTATACTATTATAATGTTGGTAAAAAAGCAGAATTTGTAACTACAGTTGGAGGGAATGTTTGTGGCTGAAGAAACAAAGGGTACAGCAAGAGATCAAGCGCTTATACGTATTTTGGAGCGTCTCGCCAGTGAAATGCAAGACCAGGACTTGATGCTTGATGAGCTTCTTGAGCAACAAGGTTCATTGTCAAAAACTTTTGAGAAAACCAGTCTTCATCTACGTAGTGCCCAATCTGATGCTGACAGGTCGTATGACAGGCTTTTTGAGACTATGAGCCGTTACCGTTCGGATATGCTAAGCCTTGTAAACGAACAAGACCGCATAAACAAAAACATTGACGAGTTAGCAAAGGTTGTAAAAAATGCGACTTATACTATTGATGTTACAAGTCAGAGGCTTACCGAGCTGGAAGATAAGCTTACTGCACACAACAAGGTTTTTGATGCACACCATGAACATTCTATAAAACAGCCTGAAATCTTACGAAATACAATAGAAAGCACAGAGCGTAATTTTACACAACTACATTCTGCTACCGAAAAACGAATGAACGAACTAAACAAAGAGACTGTTCGTCAGTTAGATAAGTTTCAACACGAAACCTTACGGCGATTGTTATTGCTTGATGGAATTGTTACTTCTATGCAAACACTATTAACACGCACAGAACCACCCGAAAAGAAAGAGTTTTTTGTAAAGCGTTTATTCAAAAAGATAAGATGGTTTTTTCGTTTTAAGCTTCATGCTATGATTGAGTTGAGAAAAAGTAAGGATTCCTCAAAAGGGTACTAAATTATACTATATTTAGAATCAGAATTACAAAATCTACATTAATCATCTCAACATCTTGTGATATAAATAAAAAAATAAAATAAATAATCCTTGACATATTGTAATAATTTTCATACAATCAAATGTGGCAAAAGATATGTTAAGGAATTCCTTGTTTTGAAGATTATTTAACCTTAGGAGGTTTGAGAAATGGCTGATAAAAAGAGTGATAGCAAAATCATGTCCATGTTGGAACGTAAGGGGATAATTCGTAAGGCTGGTGATGGTTCGTCTGATGGTGCAAACGAAGCTCCGCCTGTATATGACCCAAATATAAAGCCGATATTTGATGATGCAATTAACGTAAAACCTGCGGCACGTCAACCTATCCCCGGTATGACAACTCCTATTTTCCCATCAGAGGAGGTTGATATTGACGAGACTGTGATTGTTGAGTCAGAGCCTGCTCCATTTGCGCCACCTCCGGCACAGCCTGCACCTGAACCTTACTTTGAAACACAGCAACCGGCATCTGCTCAAGCAGCATACACAGATTCTGCTGACCAATCGAGATCATCGTCAATGTTCAGTAGCTTAAACCCATTTAGAAACGGTAGCACTCCTGCTGATGAATACCAAGCTGTCTCGGCTAACGGAGGTGCAGTACCTGCTCAAGCAGAGAACTACACTGATAGATATTTGAACATTAACGAGCTTTACGATGCACTTGCTTTGAGGTCAAAAAAGACAGAAACAGTTTATCTGATTGAAGAATACTTGCAAACCTTACCTGATTCCTTACCTGATTCGCAGCGTCGAGAAATAGTTGGGAAAATAATCAATGCATCAGGTTTTGATTATGACTTGTTAATGGGTGATGGTGTTTTACGTGTAAAAATGCTAAAAGAGTATGCGGAGCGATTCGCCCGTCACACAGATGACTATATCGCAGCACGTCAAGCCGAGATTGATGAAATGGAGCAACGAATATTACGAACACGCAGACTTATAGATAATCGCAAAGAGTTGCACAAAAAACAATTCTTTACAATCGAAGCAGAAGCACAACGTCTCAAAGAAATATTGACATTTATATCCGGTTAATATACACTAACTGATAGTGCGAAGAAAAACGTACAGCTTCGCACTATTAGCGACCACCGAATGTTTAGAAAAAACGCAGACGGAAGGGGTGATAGAGTATGCGCGGTTATGAGCTGACCGATCGTGGCAAAATCGTTGTCGCGATAATACTTGTGCTTATCTTCCTTGTGACACCTGCTGCAATAATGGCGATAAATGCAGCCGCCAACTCAGCAGGAGCAGACGATGACCCGGGCAATTCGAACGTATCGCCAGACCCTTCACCAGATGTAACAAACGGACCGCCGTATCAAAACGGCGGTCTTGACCCCCCGGAAACTCCCAGCCCTACACCATCACCAACTCCCGGTGAAAACGGTTCTTCCGACATAGTAGATCCACCCGACCCAAAACCTGATTATGGATTCGTTAGCTTAAATGTAACAGAGGGTACACTGGTCTTTATCTTTTCAACAGACATACAAACTGAGCTTGATGCCGAGACTGCATCCTATCTGCCTAACTTTCTTGATTCACCAAAAAACACAGCATTAGCAAAAATCGAGATAAGTATGCCTGTTCTGCCTGAAAAAGAAACTTCTGAAATAATCACTGCTGTTGTTGATGCGTTTTCGGATTTAGGCGTTACACAGCAAGATATGGTGTTTTCAACATTTCTGACAAACACCGACAACCGTTTATTTGAGATTAACTTATCGTTTTATGTTGCAACTGATGTGAAATAACGCTTTTATACAAACTTTTTATTTAACCTTTGCATTATCGTTTTATA
>JAITFS010000002.1 GCA_031281195.1 Oscillospiraceae bacterium | reverse complement strand
GTGTGACGACATTAGATATGGTACTAAAAACTGCTTTTTGTTATACCTGTCGTTTAATCTTTTATATTTTTCCTTAAACTTTTCATAAACCTCAACATTTGGTTTGTTCATGCAGTGCAAGACATTATTTGTTATATGCTCGGGTGCAACTTTAAGCTGTCCTGAAATGTGATTTTTTACAAGCTCTGTAAAGAACTCACCATTTTTATCAAGAAGCATATAATCATATCTAATACCGGAGCGAACGAATACTTTTTTAACTCCTTTGATTGCTGCAACTTTTTTGAGTAAAATCAAATAATCTACTTGATTTACATCCAAATTATCGCATGGTGGTACAAGGCAGTTTTTGTCTATGCATGTACCAAACTTACTTTGTTTCTTACACGCAGGTTTTCTAAAGTTTGCAGTCGGACCTCCGACATCATGTACATATCCTTTAAAATCCAGGTGATTTACAAAGCCTTCTACTTCTTTTATCACAGATTCATGACTGCGTGAAGCGACAGTTTTTCCCTGATGAAATGCTAATGCACAAAAGTTACACGCTCCAAAGCATCCTCTGTTGTGAATGACAGAAAAACGCACCTCATCAATTGCAGGTACTCCGCCTAAACTTTCATACATGGGGTGTACTTCACGGGTAAAAGACAGAGCGTAAGTTTTGTCAAGCTCCTCAGTAGTGAGTGTTTTTTGTGGCGGATTTACAACCAGTATTTTTCCTTCACATTCTTGAATGATGGTTTTTCCACGTATAGGGTCATTTTCTTCATGTTGTATTTTTGTTGCTATTGCATACGCTTCTTTACTTTTGGAGACTTCCTCAAAGGAAGGACAGGTTATGTAGTCCTCATTGTGGTCTTGTATTATCTTCAGATGAGATTTTTCCGGCATTAAATGTCGTTCATCTATTCGGTTGCTTTTGTAACTTTCATCAAGGATATATCCTGTGCCGAGAATGTTGGTTAAATCTTTAATATTCTCGCCTTTTGCAAGACGGTTTGCAATTTCGACAATTGCTTTTTCTCCCATACCGTAAACTAATAAATCAGCACCACTGTCAAACAATATTGAGCGATGAACTTTATCGTCCCAATAGTCATAATGAGCAAAACGTCTAAGTGAAGCCTCCAGTCCACCAATAATTATCGGCAAATCAGGGTAGGCTTCCCGTACCAGCTTTGAGTAAACAGTTACTGCTCTGTCCGGTCGTTTCCCTGCTTTTTTACCCGGTGAGTAATAATCGTCATTGCGTTTTTTCTTTGCTGCTGTGTAGTGAGCAACCATCGAGTCAAGGTTTCCTGCTGTTATAAGTGCTGCATAACGGGGTTTTCCCATTGAAGTAATATCTGTTGGGTCTATAAAGTTTGGTTGTGATAAAATCGCAACCCTGTACCCTTTTGATTCTAAAACTCTGCCAATAACTGCCGCTCCAAAGCTAGGGTGATCCACATACGCATCCCCTGTTATAAGCAAAAAGTCATAATAATACCAATCACGACTGAGCATATCTTCTCGTGATATTGGCAGGAAGTTAAATGTTGTCAAGTTGGTACCTCTGGAGTTTTTTATTTGTGTGGATGTGTGGTGGAATAAAAAGTTTTTTCTTTATGTAAGTATTTCTTGTTTTTCTTCATTAAACAATGAGTAAACATATAATGCACTTTGTCCATAGAGACCGGATTCATCGTTTGAATAGCATTTTCCAATGTGTGATTCATAAAACATCTTTATAGCAGTATTTTCATCTACCAAGAAGTCAGCCATTATCATTGTTAGAATTGTTTTTAGCGTTGCCGCTCTTATAGTTCCATGTTTCATTTATTGTACCTCTTTTGATTCTATGAAACTCAAAAATGATAATGCTTTTTCTGAACAAAAACAGATTTGATTGTTTGCTTTCATAAACACTAATTTTGATAATGCAAACTCTTTTGATGTTAAACCATCAACAACAGCTTGCACAGTTTCTCCTACATCATCATTTGCAACTTTTCCTATCACTATATCATAACCATGATAAAAAGAACTATCTTGTCTACATGAAATAACTAAATCTAGCCATTCTATTGAATAATCATCAAATATCTTGATGTTTAGTTTTTCTATAGAATTTAGTTCATCGTATTCATAAGAATTTAATATTGCATTATCAGCAAGTCTACTTAATTTTTGCCTAATTGCCCATTTTTCTGCTTGAGATTTTATGTTAGTTGTATAAAAACCAACTCCAAAATCTCTACCTTTGTAGATTTGTAGAATCCTTGGAAATTTAATAACATCTGTGCCACCATGATAAATAATCATTGCTGTCTACCACCTATATATTGGTCAATGTCATTTACAATGTATTCAAAACCAAAACCGTGAAGCATGTCATAGTCTCTGTCCAGCATTTCCAGTACATTGTTTTCTTCAAACAGTTTATATACCTCACTGCTTGGTATTGACCTGAAATCAGCATATTTTTCTATACAAAATGCTTTAAATGATAGTCTACTCATATCATCTCACCGCCTGAAAATAATTATATCATAATTTATTGTAAGTAGCTAATTCAGCTCTAGCTTTCCTACCAGGTCATTTATGTTTTCTATTTTATTTGCTTGCATGTACTTTTCGATTTCGTCGATTATTTTTATTGGTGCATAAGGATCATCAAAACAAACTGTTCC
>JAITFS010000231.1 GCA_031281195.1 Oscillospiraceae bacterium | reverse complement strand
CAAAATCTGCCAATGTTCCACGTATTATATGGAATGCAATTTATGACATCCTAGAACGATTTCATAATGGTTTAATCACAGCGGAAAGAGCCGCTGCTGATATACAAAACACTGTAGAGTTGATGCTGATGGAAATGGATATTTTGAGATGATAAAAGCTCATCAGATACTTTGTCAGTAAATAATCAGAAAAGTTAGAATGTTAGATATTGCGTGATGCTATAACATTTATAAAATAGCGGATATAACGCTTACAATTTAGCGGATATAATGCTTACAAAATAGCGGATGTAACACTTGCAATTTAGCGGATGCTATGTGCTTGTCAATGATTATATGACACTATTAGCGGAGGACGGTATAAACAAAGTTTGTCACATACATTAGATTATGTTAAAATAATTTTATTAATGCTTGGTAAAATGCGTTTTGAATTGAGAGAGAGAAAGAGTAACCGTATCTTGGTGCTTCTCAAATATTATATAATTATTAGATTTCCACCTAATAATGAATTCTTCAAACTTGATGCAAAAGAATGTTATACATAAAAGTTTAATAAAAACTAAAGTTTCAATCTGTTAATACTGGAGTCGTATATGAAAAAAAGATTCTATATCAAAGCAATAATTATGATAGCTTGTATTATATGTATTGGAATAGTTGCCTCTGTTATAACATACCTGCTCAACCGCGAGGAAAGGCGTATTTTCCATGCTGTAGTTAACTACGTAGATGAGCACGGAGATTCAATCATAACTCTAGGCGAGCTAGCCGATTTTGAGTGGGATTCTGCATTGTATTTTATATTTCCAGCATCTCATCTAGATATAAATCAAGCTCTTGGTGTATCAGGTTACATCAGTACGGATATTTCGGAAGGTCTTGTCTTTGCTAAAGACGGAGAAGTGGTCTACTATGAATATTTCACTGATCGATTTGACCCTGAGATATTTGCAAGCCAACGTCACCTAAACCGAACAAAAATTTTTCTTGGTGTAAGAATATCTGCGTATTATGCAGATAGAAATATTCGAGTTTTCACCCGTTATGACGAATTTGAAATTGGTATAGATAAATATGGCGATTATTATATGGTTCACTTAGTAAGCGAAGAGGAAATTATACAAGATTTTATTAGAACTGAGTTTGATTCTGTTATAAGAAGAGATATAAAAGATTTTGACAGAGCAAGAAGAAATGCTGATTTGCGCGGAATAGAGCTATTTGTGTTTTCTTATAATTCAACTTCTGAAAAATATGGTTTTGTCTTAGATAGGAGAAGAGGAGGCTGGGTATATTATGACACAGATACATCTACACCTAGCAGGTTGAAGTTTTTCGTTGAGCTTGAAGACAATGATTTTAAAAGATTAATTAATGTTATTGAAGAGTCCGGGTTAAGAGATTGGGAGGATATTTATTACGATAATTCAATTGCGTTTGACGATGCTAGTAGGTTTTCTTGGAGTGTTGGAATGAAATATTATAGCAATAAAATGTTTAATCTCCGAGGACGAGGCAACTCTTCTGAAGGTCATCCACCGGAAGAACAATTTAGCGTTCTAACGGATTTCATAAAGACAATCGGTGCAGAAATAATGGAGCGACACGCTGCCAAAGAGGCACTAGAGTAATCTGATGAAAATATTGTATTAACATTAAAATTGTTATATAATCCAAGATAGTAGCAATATTATTCACTAAAGAAGCAAATACTACAATATCATTTATTTACTACACTTTTTTACATTTACTCTTGCATATCATGCATGCATTATGTATAATTAAACCGATAGTATTAATTTATATAAATCGGGAGGTTTTATCGTGCAAAATATAATCATTGACAGAGAGTTCCAATTTCTATTGCCAAAACTTGGTGAACAAGCATATACAAATCTAGAGGAAGATATTCTAGAAAATGGAATTCGTGACCGTTTGGTACTTTGGGGTGATATTTTGATTGACGGGTACAATCGTTTTAGTATTGCTCAAAAGCATAATCTATCATTTGAAACTCTGAGTATGGAGTTTAATTCCCGTGAAGAAGTGAAAATATGGATGATTAAAAATCAAATAGAAAGACGTAATTTAACACCGTATCAGCTACGTTATTTTCGTGGCTTGCATTATCAAACTGAAAGAAAACTTGTTACTAATAAAACAGGAATAAATCAACACAGTGAGGTTGATTGTCAAAATGAACATCAACCTCAAACAGTTGCAACATCAAGAATTATTGCAGAAATATATGATGTATCTCAAAGTACAATAATGCGTGACTCAAAACTTGCTGATGCTCTTATAGCTATCGGTGAGGTATCACCGGAAGCAAAACAAAGTATATTATCAGGTGACACAAAAATCACAAGAAATGAACTTGATGCGATGATGAGCGGTTCTGCAAATGACATTGTTGAGATTGCAGAGAGCATTGATAATGGGACATTTACAGAGCATAAAGAAAACACAAGAAATTCAGAAACACGCACACTTGATACAGCATTTTCTCATATAGCAAGCATTATGAAAAGAGAACTGCAAAGCCTTTCAAAAAATCACAATACCCGACAAGTTAAAACAGCTCTCAAACAGCACATAAAAGCTCTGGAGGACATGTATAATAGTATGTGATGAACACTTTTCTAACATAACAGTTGACACTGAAATGCGAAAGTGTTAGAATGTTAGATAATGAACTGTGGAGAGTGTAGATAATGTTACCATTAGAAAGCGGAACTGTTGAATATAAGTCAGTCGTTGTAGACGATATAAGGAAATGTGTTGTTGCGTTTGCAAACAGTGGCGGTGGAACTTTGTATGTTGGCATTGCAGACGACGGTGATATAATCGGATTGACGAATGCTAATGAAGATATGTTGAATATCAATAATATGCTTAGAGATGGTGTAAAACCCGATGTCACGTTATTTGTGCATAGTCAAATCGATCAAATAAACAACGTAGATATAGTTAAAATAACTATTCAAGGTGGAACAGAACGTCCATATTATCTCGTAGGTAAAGGTATCCGCCCGGAGGGTGTTTATGTTCGACACGGTGCAGCTTCTGTACCTGCAACTGATACAGCTATTCGAAAAATGATACGGGAAACAGATGGTGATAGTTACGAAAAACTACGTTCAGTGGAGCAAAATCTAACCTTTGATTCTGCAAAAGTTGAGTTTGCGAAACGAAAAGTGGAGTTTGGCACTTCTCAGATGACAACACTTGGTATGATAAACGCCGATAAAATATACACCAATCTTGCGTTACTACTATCTGAGCAATGTTTACATACTATCAAAACAGCTATATTCCAAGATACAACGCAACAGATTTTTAAAGACAGACATGAGTTTGGCGGTTCTCTGTTTAAGCAAATCAACGATGTTTATGATTACCTCGATTTAAACAATAAAACCACAGCAATATTTGACAAACTCCTTCGGATTGATAATCGTGACTACCCAGAAACTGCCTTACGTGAAGCTTTATTAAATGCTGTTGTACACAGAGAATATTCTACTAGTGGTAGTATTTTAATTAAAGTATTTGCTGACCGTATCGAGTTTATTTCACCCGGTGGTTTGGTTAACGGGATAGAAATCGGGGACATAATGAGCGGTTACTCTGCTTGTCGTAATTCAGAGTTAGCAGATGTGTTTTATCGCTTGCAGTTTATAGAGGCTTATGGTACGGGTATTTTAAAAATATTTGAAGCATATAAAACGTCTTTGGTGCAACCAAAAATCGAAATTACACCTAATGTATTTAAAATGATATTACCTAATTTGAATTCAGTTACAATAGTTGATGAAGCAATTAATCCGGAAGAAAGCATAATGGAATATGTCTTTAAAAATGGTTCGATCACCCGTAAACAGGCTGAGAGTCTACTTGGATTATCGCAGACTGCAACAGGAAAAATCTTCCGTAAATTGGTGGAGCAAGATAGATTAACACGCGAAGGTCATTCGCGGAACATCAGATATTTTGTCAGCAAATAATCAGAAAAGTTAGAATGTTAGAAATTATATGCTATCATACCATTTATAAAATAGCGGATGAAATGCTTACAAAATAGCGGATGGTATGTATTTTGTCAGGGATTGCACAGCACTTCTTGATGTTGTTGGATATGCAATCAAGAAAATAAGCAAAGTGCAAAAAGAAACTGCACAGGAATACCGAGCAGTAAAAGTTTAACTTATTATAACTACAGATTATATTGAAAATGCAAGTTGAAAGTACACGAATGACATAGTAAAATCAATGGTAGAGCGACAAAATAGTGAGAATAATGTAACATAATAAGTGTAATAAAGAAACAAATAACGAGAAAATACTTGCACTTTATTTAAAAAATTTGTATAATACTAAATAGGGACGAAAAGTGCCTAGTCAAAGTGGTAATTAAACCGCTTTGGCGGCAGGCGAGGAAGTGTTAGAGCACTCCCCGCCCTGTATACATAAAGTGAGTATGTACACAATTGCATAATGCAATACCATGCCGTTTATTATATGCTTATTCTTGTTAATCTGCAAGAACTTCATATCGGCAGTGTGGCACATAACGTGCTGTGTATGTAAAGCCTTCCTAACGGAAGCCTTGGAAAGTACCTGCGGTTCTTCCATTGTATGCTGAAAGTACACGGTATTTTTCGTTCCAAAAAATAAACAACAAAGAGAGAAGAAAATGAAAAAATTAACAGCAATAGTATTAGCAATTGTAATGATTGCAACACTGGGAGCGTGTAGTTTATTTAACTCAGACTCGCCAGACAGCACACCTTCACCATCACCAACAGGTTCAGCAGATGTTACGCCAACCCCACCCGACGATACTCCGGACCCGATTATACCAAACCTACCTAATATTGACGAAAACCCGGTGAGCGATTTTGAGTATAAAGCTATAATAGGTGGAATAGAAATCACAAAATACATTGGCACAGCAATCAGAGTTCGTATACCTGAATTAATCGAAGGTGTACCTGTAATCTCAATTGGTGACAGAGCATTTGCAAACACAGGGATAATGGAAGTCATTATTCCGGAGACTGTGACAAATATAGGTCGCTCAGCATTTAGCGGAAATGAAGCACTAACGACATTAACTATGTTAGGTAATAATGAATTACGAACAGGCGACCTTATACATTTCGCAGGTATATTTTGGCGAATACTAGTTCTTGAAGCTGATAAAGCGTTAATTATTACAGAAGATGTAATTGAAAGAAGACCATACCATACTAATGGTGGAGATATAACATGGGAGTTTAGTTCAATTCGCAATTATTTAAATAATGAGTTCTTTAATAATTTCAATCTTGTAGACCAAAACAGAATACTAGAAACAAATGTTATAAACAGCGACAATCCGGAATATGGAACACCCGGTGGCAACAATACTACAGACAAAATATTTTTATTAAGTATTGATGAAGCGTTAACATATTTCGCTGATAATTCAGAAAGAATAGCTCTCAACTCTAGCGGAGAAACAAGCTGGTGGTGGCTTCGGTCGCCGGGCGTCAATAGTGATTTTGCCGCTTATGTCTACGATGGTGGCGATGTCGGTATCCGTGGTGACGAGGTCGACGGCAATGCTGGTGTTCGCCCCGCTTTATGGCTAAATCTTGAATCATAAATCTTTTAATCTTACACGTTGCGAAGCAACGTAATCTGTGCCATGCTAGTGGCACAATCATCCTACAAAAGCACAAAAATGATCAAGGTTTGCGGAGGAATAAATGATCAGTAAAAGCGAATTGCTTGTTATAACAAAAGCGAAAGACTTATGTAATTATGTTATAACTATCACTCAAAAGTCTCCAAAGCAATTTCGCTTTACTTTTGTAAGCAGACTTCAAAATCTTTCGCTAGATGTTATTGAGAACTTGTTTCGAGCTAATGATGTTTTTATAGCAAAAGGTCATGAGAAAAATATTCCACAACGCTTGAACTTTCAACACAAGGCATTAACCAGTTTGAAATTACTTGCATATATTGCAGAAATATCAATGACGCAATCGTGCATATTACTAAAGCAATATGAACAAATAGCAAAACAAACAACTGAGTGCCAACGTTTGGTAGGAGCGTGGATTAATAGTGATAAAAAGCGATTATCACCCTAAAAGGGTGTTAGTTTGAGGGGTTCGGTTATAACTGGTGGTGGCTTCGGTCGCCGGGCAACAATAGTAATAATGCCGCTAATGTCAACGATGATGGCAATGTCAATATCAATGGTAACAATGTCAACAACAATAATGGTGTTCGCCCCGCTTTGTCCCAACCCCATAAGCCCGATACCTTACTCTGTGTTGAGCAGGTCTGTGCTAAGGGGCAAAGGAATCGAATTCCTTTCTGTTCGGTAACGACTGAAAAATAAATATTGGCGGAAAAAGAAACGCTATTAAGCTTTTCTGATTTTGGGAAACGGTGTATAGCCGGCATATAACCGTTTCTCCCGACCAATGAAGGTAAACATGAGTATATATAATGAAATGTACGACTTTAAAAACCTATATAATGCACACAGAGCAGCAAGAAAAAGTAAACGAGGAAAAAGAGAAGTTATTGATTTTGAAATAAATCTGTCGCAGAATTTATGTAATTTACAGAAACAGCTAGAAGAGCGTAGTTATATACCTAAAGGTTATACAGAGTTTAAAGTATATGAACCAAAAGAACGCATAATTTTTGCACCTGATTATTCAGATAGAGTTGTACAGCATTGCCTTTGTGATAATATCATTTACCCTACTTTAGACCATCGATTGATTTATGATAATTCAGCATGCAGAATAGGAAAAGGTACTCATTTCTCAATATACAGGTTAACTAAGTTTTTAAGAGAATTCTATCAGGAGTATGAATGTGATGGTTACTTCTTAAAATGTGACATTAGAAAATATTTTTACAGTATAAATAAATCAATACTAAAAACTAAACTAAGAAAGGTTTTTGTAGATTCTGATATTTTTGATTTGTTATGTAAAATAATTGATAGTTATGAAGTATCTAAAGGAATAGGTCTTCCTCTTGGAAATCAAACAAGCCAATGGTTTGCCTTATATTATCTCGATTCTATGGATAGGTTTATTAAAGAACAATTAAGAGTAAAATACTACACTCGGTATATGGATGATTTTATTCTTATTCATAATAATAAGGATTATTTAGCACACTGCTTAAATGAAATAAAAAATCACTGCGAAAATCATTTAGAACTAGAATTGAACGAAAAAACTCAGATATTCCCACTTAAAAATGGAGTAAATTATCTAGGTTGGCATTTTTATTTAAGTAAAACAGGTAAAGTGATTAGGAAAATCAGAAACCCAAGTAAAAAACGAATAAAAAAGAAGTACAAGTTATTACAGTTTAAGTATTCAAATAGAACAATTGACTTTGATGATGTTAGACGTAGCACAACCTCAATACGAGGTCATTTACAACATGGACATACATACCGTTTTAGAGAAAAATTATGTGATAAAACTACTTTTGTTAGAAAAAATAAGGAGCAAATATAATTATGTTTTGTACATCATGTGGACACGAAAAAACGATTGGAAATATGTTTTGTGAAAAATGCGGTGTTAGATTCGAGCAGGAATCTAACACTGCACCTCAGCATGAGGAGATTAAACCCTCAATCACAAAAATTATCACAAAGATAGTACTTACAGTCTTGCTCTGCGTATTTGGTACTGTTGCATTTATTGCTCTTTCAGCACTTTTGATGTTACGTCAGATTAATATCACAGAATTAATTAACTTAGAGAGTTTACCACAGCTAGAATCAATACTACTCATGTTGTTAACAAATTATGCAATGATAGCTTCAGTTGTTTTATGCGTTATTTACCTATTTAACTTATTTTTACTATACAAGAAAAATATCAAAATCTTCTTATTGTCAAACGGGATTACTTTAGCATTAGTTGGATTAATATATTTTGCTATTTCTTTATACATAGATCAGTTTTCAGGAATATTCGCTGAGATTGAACAATATATCAATATATTTTCAGATTTAGTACCATATCTGATTATACTGGAATTAATATTAATAGTTCTCGGAGGGATTCTGCTAGTATCATTCTTTCTAATAAAATCAAAGAAAAAGAACAAACCAATTAAATCTACAACTCCAAAAGTAAAAAGTATATGGTTCAATACAGGTGTTATCACCAATGGAGCTTTATCTGTAACAATATTAATGTGTATGTTATTGTTTTTCCTAAATCCGGAAAGTATTACAGAAAACGATACAGTCTACGATGATAGCCCGACTGTTATTGAAGTTTTAGATTATGTATACCGTAATGATGTAGAAGTTATAGAATCAGCACCGGAGTACAGTATTGAAGAAAATAACGGTATTTACACAATTTATGTAAATAACCCAAACAATACAATCAGAGACCTATCTGTTGGTGATACATTTGTATTTGAACCAACAACTCAAAACCCTGGTGGAATAGCAGGACATGTTACAAACATTCTTAGAAGCGATACAAGTATAATGATTTCAGCAAGAGCACCTGAAACTCTCGATGAAATATTTGAAGAGTTTGAGTTTGTAGGTGATATAAATTTACTTGCAGATGCGGGAGAGATAACACTCGCTGATGAACTTAAGGATATTGAAGGTGTCGAAATATTTAGAAACCCAACAAGACTCTTAGAAGCACGTTTTGACAATGTGGTAATTAGTGGGATTAACCTCAGTGGACGAGTAAGAATAATGACACCCAGAGTTAATGCCTCGATTGATAAAGATAATGTAAATCATTTTATACTAACAACAGGGTCAGAAATAAATATAACAGCATCAACAGAGCGAGATTTTGGTAGAACAATACCTCTGTTTGTGATACCTATTTCAGTAAAAGGAGTAACTGTAGAAATCCCTATTGGTTTTAGTATAACAGCAGAGGGTAATGGAGAGATTGTTTTATACTGCCGTATAGACTCACAATTTGGTATTCGAGAAAACACACCGGTATCACATATAAACACAACGCATAATATTGAATATAGTTTTGATGCAAAGGTCGAAGCAACAGTTTATATTCAAGCAAAAGCAAGTGTTTTCTTAATTCCTGTATATGGCATATATAGCGACTTAGGAGTTGGTGCAAGAACAAATACCACAATGCAAGAGAGATGTACAGACGATACGTGCTTTGTTTTCGGTGTATATAATATTTGGCGGATAAGCTCAATAGATGACTTTGGTATTGCAAAATATATCCCTGCATTACGCTTTGGGTTGAGATTAACATCTGATAATATTACGAATTATCGTTATTTATCAAGAGCAGGCTGGTATGATGCATGCCCACACGACGAGAACTATCAGCCTCCCGAAATCTTTATAGACCAACCAACAGAGATATTTGATTTCTCCGTATTAGGTGAGCCTGTCACCCTTGCAGAAGCAAAAAATACTCATGGATTATATATAAAAGAAGATGATTTATTCTACTTTATCGCACCACAATGGACATATTCTGCGTTAGGCGGGTTTAATCAAGAAAGCAGGGTTGCTACACGCACTGCACAAAGTGCACTTGGGATAAACTTTAATAGTCCTGCAGCTTCTGTATATTTCCCAATTTTGCTAAATGAAGATTTTGAAATACCAAGGCTGCCAAATAATGCTAACTATGTACTAGTTGGTTTAACAGACTTAAATATATATAAACCGGCATACACAGGCTGGACTATACCGATTGGCTTATCAATGTGGGATGAAACAGTAGAGAATCCAGGGGGATGGTATTTAGAACCTAAATATCAAATGCATGACTTTAACCACAATGGTTCTCCAATAAAACGAAATATTGAGCTAATCAACGGAGCTTCACCATCAGTCCATGTCAGCCGTATGATATACACTGGTTATCAATACTTATTACATGCATCAGATGGTATTATAGACGCTAACCAAGGTGAAGAGTTCACGCTTAGATTCCCGGAAAGTGCCAGATTAGATGACATAACATTAGTAGCGGATAAACGCTTTTTCGTCCTTCCCACTGATGAGTTTTCTGATAGTCGTGCTGATTACTTTGTAAGCGGATTTGATGATGATTATCTTGAAGTTGTATTTTTCACTCCACCTGTCGGTATTTACGCAGTTGGCAGAGGAGTAGACCGTGGTTTATTCTTCAATATGATAGTTGAGTTTATTTCGCCGTAAGATATTTAGCAGAACATCAGATACTTTGCTAATAATTTCCCATTGACAAAATACAGCATTTTATATATTATTACAACAAAGAACCTAGATTATGATAAGTCAAATCTAAGGAGACTTTTTTTGTATGTTATCGCAAATATTGTTTAATAACGATTTTATTACCAAGTGAATTTGGAGGGAATATGAAGGAATTATTACTAGGGA
>JAITFS010000166.1 GCA_031281195.1 Oscillospiraceae bacterium | reverse complement strand
CTTCATCATTTATTAATACTGCTGCTCCCGGATAACCACCAAACCATTGATATTCTTCTATAGAAAAACCAAATGCATCTTGCATTTCCTGATAACTCCAATGCCCTGCATAACTCAGTTCATATCGTCCTGCAAGCGACTCTGATAATCCATCCATTATTAAAAGTCTGGATGAACCAAGCAACACAAGTTTTATATCTCTCTTTTCGCGAGTGTCTCTATCCCAATGCTTCTTGATAGATGCACTCCAATCATTTATTTTTTGTACTTCATCAAGAATAAGTATTGCACTTTTAATTTTTTCAAGATACATTTGAGTTCTCAAAGAATCCCATATTTGGTCAACCCACATTGCACTATGCGTTAAGCTATCATCAGCTGTATGGTATTGAACTAAACAATTTACTTCATCACACAATGCTAGTGCCATTGTTGTTTTGCCAATCTGTCTTGGACCGGCAATAACTTGAATGAATCTACGTGGTTCTTTTATACGTTTAGTTAGTTTAGCTAACATAGGTCGTTGATAGATCATCATATTCTCACTCTCGTTTCCACTCAATTGTATGAGTGATTTTACTCAATCGGTTGAGTAAAATCTATTGTATCATATTTTTTGCAGAAAGCAAGAGGATTGTATTTTTGCTAGTATACCAATAAAGGATAATTCTTTATTATCCTTTATTGGTATACTAGCAACATTTTTAACATATATCAAGAATAATCTTTACGTCTATTGTTATATAAATATACTAAATATATTACAAGCAGTAACCAGGTATAATTTAGCAAAGGCAAGCTTATTCCTTGGGTGTTTGGTAGATAATATCTTCCGTTGTTTTTCTTCTGTCACTTGTGTGTAAATCTCTGTTGTTTGGATAGAACTATGACCTAACATTCGTTGAATGTAGCGGATGTCAACATCTTCTTCTAATAACAAAGTGGCAAAAGAATGCCTAAACATATGTGGAGTGATATGAAGTGTGATGTCTGCTTGAATACAAAGATTTCGTATTAAAAATCGCACAGACTGTTCTGATAAAGGTAAATGTAGTTTGTTCAGAAAGAAAAAACCTATATCGTTAATTTTTGGTAAATGCATCTTCTTATACTGTTTGAGTGCTGTAAGTACTTCATCATTTCCTATTTGCAACATACGCTCTTTCAAGCCCTTTCCCATAATACGGATGTTACCTTCGCTTAAATTTACATCGTTCGTTTTCAAAGAACAAAGTTCCGATACTCGTAATCCGGTCGCGAACAATAATTCGATTATTGCAATGCATCTCAGAGCTGTTTTAATCCCATATTCAGTATTTGCAATTCTTAGGTTATTATAAGCTACAGCCAAGATGTTTTGTATATCTCGGAGTGGAATTGTTCGGGGTAATGTATGTGCTTCTTTAAATTGCATTTTAATTCTGTTTATTGGATTATTTTGTACAATATCTTCGTATTCCAAGTAGTTGAAGAAAGCCTTGAGACTAGCAAGTTTTCGTTTAACACTTCGAGAACTATAAGTTTTGTGAAGGTATGTTACATAACCAATAATTTCTGATTTCACTGTGCAATCTTCCACTGCTAGCATGTATCGCCTAAATTGCACAAGACCGATTGTATATGCCTTAATAGTATTAGTACTTAACTTCTTCCTCTCCTTACAATAATCTAAGTAAGCAGAGATTTCTTTTTCTAGTTTAAACACATCTATACACCTCTTCAAGTAATAATGTTATAATTATTACCAGTGTGTGCTGTATATGTCTACTTAACATAAACAAATATAATAGCTTCACAATAACAATTGATATTTTGAGTATATTTGGTAAAGAAATCATATCATTTTATATTAAGTAACACTTTTATTTAAGCATTTATGTATTTTTTTCTATCATTTATGTAGTTGTTGTTGAATACAAATATAATTGATGTTATGTTGTTATATGGTGAGAAGTTGTAGTAATTATAAAACTTACTATAAGAAGATTATAGCTATAAGGAGGGAAAGTTTTGCGAATTGCACTTTGTGATGATGAGAAAATCTATAGAGAAAGTTTGGAAACAGCATTAAGAACCTTTGAAGCACTCCCAATAGATACAGAAATTTTTACTTTCACAAATGGAGAAAGTTTAATAGAAAATCATTTAATTCAACCGTATGATATAGTTTTTTTGGATATTGAAATGCAAGGAATGTCTGGACTTGAAACAGGGCAAGAGTTACGTTCTAAAGACAGGAATGTAATAATTATTTATCTTACAAGCTATAAAAAATATGTGTTCAAATCATTTATAATTGAACCATTTGATTACATACTAAAACCAATAAAAAATGAAATAATACATGAAGTTTTAGATAGAGCAATTAGAAAGTATAAAGAACAGCATTATGTTATTGATATAAAGTACCAAGATAAAGCATACGCATTAGAAGTTTGTGATATAGTATATATAGAAAGTGATCTTCGCCATATAACGATATATACAAAAGATAATATATACAAGAGTATTGGCAAACTCAATGAGTATGAGCATCGTCTTTCACCGTATGGATTTTTGCGATGTCATCAAAGTTTTTTAATTAACATGAGCTATATAAAAAGTATAAACAGTAATACAATTAAAACAACTCTAGGCAGTGAAATATCAATGAGTTCGAGAAGAAAACAAAAATGCCTAAGTGTTTATACAGATTTTATAACAAAATATAAGGTTTAGTAGCGTGAAAGAATAAAAAAGTATGCATGACATATGGCGCGTAACTCCATTCTTTTATGCTAATTTGTGCCAAAATCATTGGAATGGAGTTTTTTATGGAACAAATACTGATAAATATAATGGGAACAAGTCTTGGTATTTTTGCAACATTAATACTGTTTGAGACTTTTTTAGTATATAAAAGAATAAAGCGAATATACATTATCAGCGGTATACTGATTAATGCAATAGTGAGTGTTGTATTAACAGTGTTTTTATTGAATAGCATTATATTACCAATATTGGTAATACTTTTGAGATATGTGTTGAGTTACTATTTCTATTCAAATACGGTGAGTAGAATAATGCTTACGTTGTTAAGCACAGCGATTGCTTTTATTTCTGAAACGTTAATAATGTTTTTCCAAATGCAGGTCTTGTTAATCACAATTGAACAGGTTCAAGAAAGTATGCCTGTGTATTTATTTGGTGTGATAACATCACAGCTATTTGCACTATTTGTGGTTTTTATTCTTAGAATCTTTTTTAAAAAGAAAAAAATAAAAACAGATAAGCAATTTAATCTATTAATGGCATTTATGCCGGTTCAATCTATAATTATATGTTATATTGTTTTTTTATACTTTCTTAGAACCGATTCAGAAGAAACTTCGATGTTGGGTTTAATAGCAATTGCTTTGTCAATAACACTAATAGTAATAACAATGATTATACTCAATAGGTTAAGAGATGCTATGATTTATAAAAATGAGTATGAGTTAGCACAAGAGAAATTAAAAATTCAAATCGAACATTACCAGGACCTTTATCAGGAACAACAAAAAATAAAATTGATACGCCATGATATAAGTAATAAACTAATTGCTATATCCAGTTTAGTAAAAAAAGGTAATTTACAAGAAGTTATAGATAAAATGAGTGAAATATCAGAGTCTGTTCTAAAATCTACAGATATTGTTGATACCGGTTTTCCACCAATCGATGCAATTCTAAGTGTAAAAACTGCTAGAGCAAAAGAAGCTGATATAAACCTTGTTATTTCAATTATTATTGATGGTGAGTTGTATATAGATCAATTTGATATTGCTGAAGTAATAGCTAATGCATTAGATAATGCTATTGAAGGAGTTGTTCGCTCAAAAAATGTTACAAAGATTATAACAATAAATATAAGTAGAACTGTTGATTATATCTCAATTGTAATAGAGAATTTTACAGAAGGTCCCATATATGATGATTTCCAAACGACAAAACCTGATAAGAAGAATCATGGATATGGTATAGTGCAAATGAGAGATATTGCTCAAAAATATAATGGGCTTTTACAACCAACATACAATTTAGAAGAAAAGAAGTTTACACTAAAAATATTACTAAAAAATCAACAAACTTAGCAATTATGCATTTATATCTATCATTTATGTAGAATCTATTGAAATAAATAAAAAAGATGATATGTTCAAAACATGGAGGGTAATCAAATGATTACACGAATGTCAAAAAACATATCATCATTCTTTATTTTGCAAGGAACAATAGATGAAGAGGATAGAGAGGTTTATGAATATAGCTTTGAAGTGTTCTTTTCAACGATATTGAGTTTCGCTACATTATTTGTAATAGCACTCATAAGCAGAAAAATGATTTATACATCTTTCTTCCTGGTTGGATTCATACCAATTCGCTTAGTTGCAGGGGGATTTCACGCGAAAAATCACTTTAGATGCTTTCTAATATTAGTTGTAGTGTATTCAATTTTCTTACTCAGCTTAGCTATCGTACCGATTAAGAGCATGATTACTATAATATTATTATGTATATCTGTATCAATACTATTAGTTTTCATCTTAGCACCATCAAAAGATAAAAATAAACATGTATCACAAGAAAAAACAACTCATCTTAAGAAAAGAAGCCGTATTATGATAATTATTTATTTTGCATTAATCGCTCTTCTGGTTGTCTTTATCCCTGATATAAAGATTTCTTTTTCAATTACTATGGGAACTTTTTCTGTTAGCATTTCATTACTAGCAAATTATATTAAGAACGGAAGCAATAATACTAACAGGAAGGAGGTAATTCATAATGAAGAGATTTAAAGCTTTTTTAACATTAGTATTCGGAGTACTCACATACATAGCATTATCAGTTGGAATAGCGTCTGCCGGAGCTTACTGTATGCTTTATTTCCACCAACCAAAAGTCCCGGAAAGCATGAGCAAGTTTAGAAGGCAAGAATAAATAATGTTTGCAAGAAGAATGGTAGGTGATGTTTATGATTGTTGTTGTAAAATCCTGAGTAACTGGACTCAGGTGTTGAACGATTACTTGTAAGAGTATGTTCAATGTAGGAAATATCTACTTTATGCTTGGAAATATTAGTAATACGAGGTATTATAGAAAAACTCGAAGTGTTGAAAGGAAAGTTAAATTATGTTTAAGAAAAGATTTGCGTTAGTGTTAGCAGTTATGATGTTGTTTTCTATTACAATGAATTTTTCAGTTAGTGCGAGTTCAGAACATGAATTATTATCTCTTGATGATTATTCTTGTTCATCAGACTCTAATACACAAACATCTAGTATTTGTATTTTATTTGGTGGTTGCTGGGCTGATTCTGTCAATCAATCAAGTGTTTCTTGCCCATCTCATTGTAAGTGTACTGTTGTTACGGCTGTAGTTAGATGTATAGTGTGTGATCGCATACTTAGCTCTGCAACAACGCATACCAACCAATCGAAAGGACATGTTTGGATAAACCCATCTGGTAATATATGGGTATGCAAAGATTGCGGTTTTTTAAGAGGATCATAACTTTATTGCTGTAATTTTACATATACAAAAGTGAATTATTGCATATATGTGCCATTTCATAGTACAGTTAACTAAATAATGGCACATGATGCACTCTTTAAAGGAGTACTAACATGTTAAAGTATATATTCAAAAACTTATTAAGAACAAAAAAACTATACATACCATTATTTATTGTATTGACTATTGTGTTATTCATTTTAATGTTCTCTTTTGGAGTCCGTGAGAATATTGCTGTATCTAACCAATATGAAATCAGGAAATATGCAGCAGTTGCTATTACAGGAAAATCAAATAATAATTACATGATAGATGAGGAATTTATTGAAAAATATTACTCATCTGAGTTTACAAAAGATTATTATGCTTTCTCTGAGTTTATCATTGGTTCTGACATGATAACATCAACCCCATATACTCTTACAATAGAGTATGAAGATTCTGTTGGATGGGGAAGAATTATCTCACCTGAAGGACGTGCTGCAGGAATTAATCCTAATTTTTTATTTACATGGTTGATATACTCTGATATTGAAAAGTCAACCCACTTTTGGCTAGGTGATAGAAGAATTATTGAAGGACGATTTGCAGAAAATACTAGAGAAGGTAATATTAGTGTTGATTTAGCAGAGATAAATGGATTAGTTATCGGAGATGAGATAACTTTTTATTTAAATTATATAAGAAGTGAAAAAATTACATTAGAGATTGTTGGTATATATGAAGACAACACAGAAAAAATAATAAACGAAGCAGTTTTAGTAGAGCCTGTATCAATTTTAGCGAATCCGAATCAGGAAATAAGGAATTGGTATGGTCAACATATTAGCTTTGACAATTTAAGCCGTAATCAAATTCTTTCTGTTGCACAAACATCTGATGA
>JAITFS010000163.1 GCA_031281195.1 Oscillospiraceae bacterium | reverse complement strand
CCTTCTAAAGGTTCTATAAAAAATGGACGCTCTATGTTTCCTATTTGTTTTCCACCTGCTCGATTTATAAATCCAACTATTGGGTCTACATTATCTTCCATGAACAATACTTTTGCTTTGCAATCCCCTGTAATTCTAGTGTTTTCTTGTATTGTTTCAAACTCTAACAAGCCTAGCATTTTATGGTTTGTTCCCTTATAGTCTGTTATAGTTTTACCAAAGATTTCATGTGAGTTTCCGGTTACCAGCATTGGTTTATTCGATTCGATGTAAGCTAAAAGTGCATCTTTGTTATGCTTTATATCTTGCATACATGCTAACAAACTGTTTTCTGTACCACTCCCGATATATATAAAATCATAAATGTTAAAATCAACTTCATTAACTGTGTTTATTTTATCGACTGTTGTAACAATTCCACGATTATTTAACCTATGTTCTAATACAGCAACATTACCCCAGTCACCATATAGATTCATAAGATTGCTGTATAAGTGTAAAATATGTTTCATAATGACCTCACCGCACACTTTTTAACAATTTATTTTTATCTGCAAAACAGGTTGTGATATAAACATCACCGGTTGTTTTATGAACGATATGTTTTTTAAGTTTTTCTAAATCATAAACATAGCTTATTTTATCTTGAGATACATTTGTAAACTCAAATCGTTTTGATAAATCGTCTATATAACTTCCAACAAGTATAATATTTTCTACGTTTTTATTATTAAGAATGTCAAAATCAATGTCCCAAAGCCACGAAACCTCACCTGTATGATATTTTCTACTGATTGTATCAACAAGAATAACAACAGTACACTTTTTATTTTGTTGAACCATCCAGGCAAGTGAACTGTTATAACCAAATGAGTTCTCATGCTTTGAAATAAGCAATACTCCATCACGATTACCAACTTTTATATTTAAGCAGCGTCCACTTTTTAATTTATATCCATCTAATGCTTTTATAACAGTTGAGCTATCAATACCAACAGCTTCAGCAGTCGCTAATGTTGCAGCATAGTTATATGCACTTGTAATTCCACCGTGTTTAGATGCAAGAAGTTTATATTTTGGATTTTCGTGTTTTATATCACATGTTGTGCAGCTATAACAACCATAATGCCCTGCTATACGGTACTCATATATCATTTTCGCTTTACAACCCGGACAAAATGTACCATCGTCATAAACTCCAATATGCCCTGTTATTTCTTTTTCTGATTCAAGTCCAAATAATATAGTGTTTTCTGATTTTATGGTTTTATCATCAAAAAGTGACATTACATAAGGGTCATCAGCGTTTAAGATAAGAGTGGGTGGAGGCTCTGAGTTTTCAGCCAGTACACTTAGCGCTGCGTTCAAGCGTTCTCGCACAAACTCATGATGTCCGTTGCGTGATAATTGATCACGACAAAGATTTGTTATAACAAGCACTGTTGGGTGAACATTTTTAAAGATATTCGCAACGTACCGCTCATCACATTCCATCACTACAGCATCAGACTTTATCTTACCTCGAAATGATGATAATCGCAGTAAAAGTGTTGCAACTCCCTCTGTTTGGTTCGACCCCTCATAATTTAATCCAACACTTTTTCCATTGATTTTTAACACATGAGCTATTAGCTCTGATGTTGATGTTTTCCCGTTTGATCCTGTGACGGCAATAACTATATTTGGTAGTTCTAATTTGGTAAGAATATTTGGGAATATTTTAAGTGTTAGCTGACCGGGAAAACTGCTGCCTTTACCTAATAGTTTTCCAATAAAGTATAACGATTTCCCGAGTAAAACAGCTAGAAAAACTTTCACAAACGCACTCACTTTCCAAGATTGTTATGCTTTATACTACCATTTAGTGAGTGCGTTATCAAGTGGCTGTAAGTATAACTGCCAATTACAAGGTGTTTGAAATTATTTTTACGGGGTCACACTTAAAGACCACGTTAATACTGTGGTTACAGATTTGTCTTGCAGGTCATGTCTATATGCAGGGAGAAGGACTTTTAGCATATCTTCAAAACCTTCTCCCCAAGGTACATGGTTAAGAAAGGAGTTATCCTCTGCTTGAAAAACAAGTTGTGTATAATCAGGATGGAATAGCTTGTAGTTGAACCCATGATTACACTCAGTATCTCCATAATCATTACGAAATGCAAACTTTAAATGATTATCTGTATTATCATCTACTAAAAATGGTGTGTATTTGACATTTAAACTCCATGTATCTTTTGTTGAATTGTATATCTCAATGACAGGTTTATTTTCATTAGCAAGATTTAAGAGCTGGTACTCAAAACTAGCTTCACCTTCATAATGCTTAACAGGTATGTTAGTTAGCGGCGAAAAAATCACACGGTTTGCTATAGGTGCTGTTTTTGCGTGTTCTGAACCTATATATGCAACATCATAGTTGTTAAACATGTAACCAAACTGAAAAATATCTTCCGGTAGCGCTGTTAACGACTTAACAAACGGCTCATAAGTAGAAACGTACAATAGTTTCCAGTTGATAGCTGTTCTTCCCAAATATGTAAAAGCTGAATCCTTCTCTATCCAATATGCCTGGGTTGCAAAATTATTGTTAAATGACACACCTTCTCCTAAAAACACGAGTGAGTTGTATCCTAATGCAAAACCAATAGCACCTCCTGCATCAACTGCACGGCAATTATTAAGTTCAACATCGTCTAAACTAACCGAAGCTCCTGTTCCAAGGAAAATACCACCGCCACTATTTGCAGAGTTATTGCTGATAATACTGTTTGTCAAGTGGAGTGTTCCAAAGTTAACATACATAGCACCACCATAGGTTGCTGTACAATTATTTATTGTCACACCGGAAATGTTAGCTGTTATATTAGCAGAAAGTCCACCACTAACCGATATACCACCTCCAACTTCCGCTCCATCAAGAATTATACGGTTAAATATAATGTTTGCGTTGTTTTCAATGTAAAAGTGTCTTATATTTTCATTCGCTTGTCTTATTATCATTGTTCCACTTGTAGCCGGTACTATGGAAAATGATTGTCTACCCTCAGGTATTGTAAGTGCTCCTAATTCTTCTTCTAATTCGATGTTGTTTCTTAATGGCAGTACTGTAAGCTCCGGGTTGTTGATAGCTTGTTGTAAGGTTTTATGGTCTACTATCAAAAACTCCGGCATTATACCATCCTCTTCATTTGCTGTTACAACCACTTTTACATTTGACTGCGTCCTCATATCATTATCTTCTGTACCATCATCATTTGCGTTACCTCTTAACTCACTAATTGGAGTGAGTAGTAACAGTACAAGAATTAATGTTGTAATTCTTGTTTTTGCGTATGCTTTCATGCGAGCTTTTTTCATTGATACTCTCCTTTTCCTTTCTTTTTCTTTCTTTTTTATTATTAAAAATATTGTTAAGCATGATAAGATAATTGTAAATAAACCAAAACCTAACCAGTACCACCACCATGATATTTTTATAGGTGTACTGTTAAGGGTCGGTATTATGCCACCTGCAAAATCATTTATTATTTCATCCAAATTTGCATCACCACCTTGAACAGAAAATTGTTCAACAAATTCAAATCTTTCTTTTTCTATATCTAATGAAACTGTTGCAGTATACAAGCCCGGTTTAAGAATCTCGTTTGAGCTTAAGAGAATTGGATAAAAAGAATTTGGTGCAAAATCTATACTTCTGGAATCTACAAAAACATTCCCTTCTTCACCGCTGACCTCAATGGTTAATTGCGTATTTAAGAACAATTCTGCCTTGATATTGCGTACATTTAACGCAAATCCTGTGGAACTGGCACCGGCCAATAAATCAGCATTTTCAAATACAATATCAGGAGTTATTCTCTGTTTTGAATCAGTGGTCAAACGGACAGCAAGTGAGTAAGCAAACTCATTTGTAATCCCACCGGTCGGTACTTCGTCACGTTTTGCCGTAACATGTAACGCACCTAATATAATCCCATCGTATCTAAATCGAGGTGATCTTAAACGAACAGATGTTTCAATTTCTGTTAGAGCCGGAATGGTTACAATCGACGGATTAGGATATATTAACTCATCAAAGTGGTGTCGCATGCTTCTGTCAGCACTGCCTGCTTGTGAGTACAAAACTCTGCCATTTCGACCCGTTGTTGCTGTGATTGCTGTGATAATAACATCAACATCTTCCGTTGTGTCATTTTTTAGTGCCAACCATAAATCCTGAGTATGATTTTGTGCAATTTCTATGTCAAAAAATGCTCTGTCTGATATTTGATTTTCCGGTAATATCGGGATTGCTTGAAATGGTGCTCCACCGGCAGTTGTTCTGAGCGTACTTAAAAATATCGCCAGTATTGTTAGCAATAATATTACGATGGTCTTTTTCATTATTGGTTTACCCTTTCACGATGTTTGTATGGAAATTATATACGTGTGATTTAACTATTTCCATACACGTTTCCCGTCTACAAATAGATGTCAAAAGTATGAAAAAGACCTCTTTTTTCTACAAAAGAGTTACAGTTTTCTACATATTTTTACACGTTTCTACATTCTAAGTTGTATTTCGTTTTTCGCAATAAAACTATTTTGTCACTTTGCACAAATTTCATGTTATATTATTGTTTATAATGCTTAATTACGAGGGAGTAGGGAGTAGAGGGTAGGGACTAAAAACAAAACACTCCGTCTTTTCTCAGAACAGAGTGTTTTTAATTGTTCATTATTAATTTTTAACTATTAATTATTATTTTTTACGCTGTTAGTGCTTCTTTTGCTGTGCCTATTAGTTTTGTGAACGCTTCGGGTTCATGGATTGCCATTTCTGATAACATTTTTCTGTTCAAGTTTACTCCTGATAGCTTTAGACCATGCATAAATCTGGAATAATTCATGTCATTTGCTTTACATGCAGCACTTATTCTTGTTATCCAAAGGCGGCGGAAATCTCTTTTCTTTAATCTGCGACCAACATACGCATAAGTGAGTGACTTCATGACCGCTTGATTTGCCATTTTAAAGTGTTTTGACTTAGAACCCCAATAACCTTTTGCCAGTTTTAATATCTTTTTTCTTCTCTTACGCGTTATAACCGCGCGTTTTATTCTTGCCACGTTGCTACCCTCCTATTTATATGGGATCATTTGCTTGATCACAGCTTCATTTGATACGTCGGCGTATC
>JAITFS010000154.1 GCA_031281195.1 Oscillospiraceae bacterium | reverse complement strand
GGTTCGTAATCGCCGCAGTTGCCATACATACCGAGTGCTTCGTCCTTCATATCGAGGCACTCTAAAATTACGCCAATATTGTAGTAAGAAAGATATGAGCTTATGCCTGTCTTGTCATTTTCATCTGCATCTAAACAGCTCTCATACGCCTCAACAGCCTCTATGAACATCCCATTATTCTGATACCCATGTGCCAAAAGAAATCTAAATCGTATTTTATCAATGTAAAAATCATAAAATTCACTCATAAGTCTAAGTGCAGATTCATTTTTCCCTGTGTTTATCAGAGCATAAGCGTAACACTCCACTAACTCATAAGTATATCCTATGTTTACGTCAACTTTGCTTTTTAACGATTTCTTAAAATACTCACAAGCCTTTGATAAATCCCGATTATTACAAAAATAACTTTTGCCCAGTTGATATAATATATAAGGGTCATCCGGGTTTTTCTTAAGCTCTTTTTTAAGCATTTTTTCGTTACGTTCAAGCTTAGCTTGCACTTTATTGTATTCAGGTAAGTACCCATGATGGTTGAAAAATATGCCTGTGTCTTTCATTGGTATAATATACTGACCATCAATTGCTCTTATCTGCTCGTGGATTCTTCCTTCAAAATGATACTTTTGTTTATTATATAAGCGTGCCAGAGTATTGCTTGTTTTATCATTTAGATTAATAATTGTTGCTAAACCTACAAGGTTTGTATCTGCTAAAACTTTTTCAAGTTTTTTAACATCTACCTTAGTTATCTCCTCGTCAGCATCTAAATAAAATATCCAATCATTTTTTGCATTTTCCATAGCAAAGTTTCTTGCTGCTGCAAAGTCATCACACCACACAAAGTCCACAACATTTGCGCCACATTCCTCAGCTATTTGTTTGGTTTTATCAGTTGAACCTGTGTCAACAACAACAATGTCATCAAGCTTAAATACATTTTTAACGCTGTTTATTGCCATAGCGATAAATGTTTCTTCATTTTTTACAATCATACACACAGATATTGGTAGTTTGTTCTTCATTATTTAAATCTCCTTACACGCTTATAGTATAGTTTTGCGATGTCTTACGATAATTAGCGATAATTAGCGATAATTAGCTAAAGTTAAAATTCAACTACTTGATTTTAAGAAACCCTTTAATTCCATGCATTTATGTCTTAGCAGAATAGTTAGAGTATACGTTTTTATGTTTTTGTGAAAGTTAATGATAATTAGCGATAATTAAATTATGCCCAAAACGGAATATATTTCATATATCGTTGTGCTGTGTTGATATCAACAGGTTTTATAAGCCCTGCTACAATTGTATCTTTTATTAACCTTGTTATTTTCATAATTTCTGCATCAGATATTTCGAATAGTATCCTTAAGTCTGCATTAGAAATAGCAGAGTGTTCCATATACGCTAAACAAGCTTGCATATAGCAAGTCCTTATCTTGTCTTCTTTAGGTAGCATCTCAAACGGCACTTGAGCGAGCATTATAACCTTTGTGAATTGGTTACTTTGATTCCTAATAATTGGTGCAGGCATATTGTTTTTACTGGTAGCTGTGATAATTTTTTCATACCCACTACCACGTTCTTCGCATATATTGCATTTACGCATGAATCCTGCAATGTTTTCATTTCTCGAAACAGGAACAGTATCAATGATTCTATCAATTTCTACAAGAGGACATCCCGCATTGGAAAACTCAATACGATTTGAAAACAGTTCCACCATTATATTTGTGCCTTTTTGCTCTATCGCTTGATGTATCATAGAATTAGCAAGCAGTTCTCTTATGGCTATTTCTGGATATGCAACGATTGTTGTCCTGTTTGCACCGACAATCACCTCTTCCTGTGGAATTATTGTCATGATATATTGGACTACTTCCTCATGTGAAGATATATAACCGTTATTAAACTCTTTTTCTCGTATTACATCAGCCCTGCCTTTATCTTTATACCAAATTACTCTAATTGTTTTCTTTAACAGACCTTCAAACTTTTTTATTTCTTTAGCAAGTAGTATAGCACCCATGTTTGTGATATCCCATTTACCTGCATCATTTGTGGATAAGAACTTTTCATTTTGAAAATCTACAAGTACTTGATCTCGATTTTTCGGAATAGGTAACCCTAATTTACCATAATACTTAGGATAATCTAAAAGCATGAACACTTCATCTTCAGATAAATTACACGCTGCAAGTCTCAGTTCATATGGAGTAGAGTCAAACGCTTTCCAAAGTTCACGCTCTTTATCCGGATAATCATTCAACTTCTTTTTACTCGCACCAACACGAATAAACTCAACTCCTGAAAAGCTAACTGGTCGTAACTGAGCGCAAGCAACTTCTAATATGATCACTGTTTCATCGTCACTCATTGGGACTTCGTAAAAGTTGCATTCCACTCGAGGATTTAACATATGAGCTAACCAATTTTCTAAATTCTCATTACCTTTCTTAGCTTTACGATAATTAAAGCCAGTACCCACAATATTGTGAGTTTCATTATTGATGCCCCAAATTAAATAACCTTTAGGTTTCCCTACAAGAGTTGCTGAGTTACTCAAAGCAGAAATATACTCTCCAATCATTTGTGGGTCTTGGTAGTTACATTTAAATTCTACCCACTCAGTTTCACTTGGAAGCTTAGTAAGCTCACGCACCAGACTTTGCAGGTATAAAATAGTTTTTGTTACCATTGTTTATCCTTTTATCATTTTT
>JAITFS010000114.1 GCA_031281195.1 Oscillospiraceae bacterium | reverse complement strand
TTTACAGCAGGTGGAAATGTAACGACTTTACCAATGAGAATATTCGCAATGACAAAAAGAAGAATCAGCCCTGAAATCAATGCATTATCAACGATATTATTTCTTACGGTTTTAATACTTTTGATAGTAATAAATGTAAGAGCAGCAAGACAAGAAGAAAAACTAAAACAAAGCAAAAGGATACTAGGGACTAGAGATTAGGGGACTCCATGCCCTCTTTAGTAAAGAGGGTGGCTCCGCAGAGCCGGGTGATTTGTGAGCTTTAGAGAATAAACAAGAAAGTAGGAAGAAAAGATGAAAAAGTTAGTATTTATGGTATTAATGGTGTGCGTGTTTCTGATAGTGCTTAGCGGATGCTACAGCGGAGAAGTTGTAAACGTACACAATTGGGGTGAGTTTATTGATGAGAGTATCTTTAAGATATTTGAAGAAGAGACCGGTATAAGAGTAAAATACTCTACGTACGAAACAAATGAACAGCTTTATGCATTGCTTCGTCGTGGAGGTACTGATATTGATGTTATTATTCCGTCGGATTATTTAATTGCCCGACTTATTGCCGAAGATATGCTGGAGGAGTTGGATTTCTCGAATATTCCTAATTTCTCATTAGTTGATGATAGATTTAAAGGTTTAGAATATGACCCAAATAACAAGTATTCGGTTGCATATATGACGGGAACAGTTGGACTTATTTACAACCGTGCGTTTATTAATGAAGACCTTACCAGCTGGAGTGCTTTGTGGGACGAACGTTTTAGCGGTCAAATACTCATGTTTGACAATCCTCGTGATGCGTTTGGAGTTGCACTCAGATACTTAGGTTATTATCAAAATACTACAGTAGAATCCGAAATAAGAGAAGCATTTGAGTTACTTGTAAAACAAAAACCATTACTACAAGCGTATGTAATGGATCAAATCTATGATAAATTAGAATCCGGCGAAGCTTGGCTTGGCCCGTTTTATGCAGGACCATATTTTGTAATGAGAGAGAATAATCCAGATTTAGTATTTGCACGTCCTGTTGAGGGTTCAAACTTCTTTGTTGATGCAATGTGCATACCTAAGGGTGCAAGTAACAAAACAAACGCAGAGATATTTATAGATTTTATGAGCAGAACTGACATAGCTCTTATGAATATGGAAGAAGTATGGTATGCATCAGCAAATGCAGAAGCTGCGATTCTTTTTGCACAGGAGCATGAGCTAAATCCAAGAGATTTTGAAATTATGTTCGCCAGTGATGAAACGCTTGCAAATTGTGATGTTTTTACACATCTTCCACTTCATATTCTGGAACTCTATGACCAACTCTGGATTGAGCTAAAGAGATAATGGTATTCCGTTTTTACGGGTTTTTTGGTGATTGTTTATGGATATGCAGGTTATTTTAAATCAAATGGTTGTGCTGTTTGTCCTGCTTGGAATAGGATTTGTTATTGGCAAAGCTAAAGTGCTGACAAAAGAAGGCAACAGAGCATTAACAAAAGTAATCTTGTTCGTAGCACTGCCTTGCACCATTTTACACTCGGTTTTAGAAAGTAAGATTGATATAACAGTTGGTGACACTATGTTCTTTCTGTTGATGTCATTATTGGTTTTTGCTATTGCGTTTGCTATAGCTATACCAGTTGTTTATTTTACACGCGGTGATAAAAAGAATCATGGATTACTGACTTATATGAGTGTTTTTAGTAATAGCGGATTTATGGGTTTTCCTGTTATAATAGCTATTTTTGGTTTTGCTTCTGCATTTTACGTGGCTTTGTTTAACATTCCGTTTAATGTTTTTTCGTTTTCTATAGGAATAATGTTGATTGCAGGTAGTAAAAACGGTAGGTTTAATCCAAAGCTTTTAATAAATCCACCACTTATTGCTTCATTACTCGCTATACCTATTGCATTAACAGGGTTTTCAACCCCTCATATTATTACTGAAGCTATCAAGCTAACAGGAAACATAACAACACCCGGTGCAATGATAGTTATAGGCTCAACCCTTTCTTATATTCCTCTTAAAAAAATATTCGTCGAGTGGCGAATTGCTGTGATAACTTTATTAAAGCTTATAGTGATTCCACTTGTTACATGGTTGATTCTCAGACAGTTTATATCAGACCCGATGATGTTGGGCGTTTTGGTTGTTATATCAGGTATGCCAACAGCAGCACAATCAGCAATGCTTGCAGTGCAATACGACGGCAACGAACAAATCGCTTCTGCCGGTGTGTTTGTCACCACATTACTCTGCGGTATAACAGTACCGTTGATTGTGTATTTATTGTTGATGTAAAAGTTAAATCTCTACTCGCTTCTTAATGCATCCACCGGAGGTTTGCTTGCAGCGGCAGAAGCCGGGAGCAGACCTGCGATGTAGGTTAAAAACATGCTTATAGCAACAAGGATTATTGGCACAACAGGCGGCATTAACACAAGATTTGAAATGCCAAGCCGGTTGAGAATGATAATGTTTGCTACTATTGCTATGAGAAATGTTGCAAATACACCGATAACACCGGCAACAAAGCCGATTATCAAGGTTTCTGCGTTAAAGACAAGCCTGATATTTCCTTTGCTTGCTCCAACAGCACGTAAAATGCCGATTTCTTTTTTACGTTCAAGTACAGAGATAAATGTGATAACACCAATCATTATTGATGAAACTATAAGAGCAACAGAAACAAATGATACAAGGGCATAACTCACCATGTCGATTATATCAGTTACGGTTGACATCATAAGCCCGACTATATCCGTAAAGTGTACAACCTTTTCTGGATGACCGGACTCTTCCATTTCTGCGTTGTAGTTATCAAGTATATCTAGAATTGACTGCTTAGCTTCAAAGCTACGAGGATATATTAAAATTTGATTTGGAGTAGTGGCATCTGCATAACCAAACATTGATAGATTTTGTTCGTATGATGTTGTGGTTGGATTCATCATTGCCATCATAAGTTCAAAAATTGCTTCTTCACTTAACTCAAATTGAAATGCATCGGCGAGTAATTCACTGTCAAATGCTTCCATTGCGGATTGCATTTCTTCACCCATTTGCTCAAAAACATCTTGTAAGCTTTTTTCGATTTGAGCGGTAATATTTCTCATTATTACCTGCATCTGTCTGTTGATTTGTGCAGTGACTTGTGCCATACTTTGTTGCATAAGCGCTGTAATTTGTGATGTTATCGAATCAATTATGCTTTGAATAACACTTTGTATGATAGCTTGGATTGCTGCCGACATCTGTTCAGTAATTTGATCTGATATTTGAGACATATACTCTTGCATAGCAACTGCCATGTACTCTTGCAGTGCAGTAGCTATATCAGCTTCAATCGTAGAGGGGTTAATAAACTGAGCTAATGAATTTGTAATTTGTGTTTGAACCGCTGTACTATTCATGTACTCGGTAAACGCTGCTGTCAGTGCTGCCTGATTAGTGAGTAAGGATGGATTTGGTTGAACTACTGTTGTGAAAAAGTCAGTCATTACAGTGGTCATAATCCCTGTTAAAGCTTGTGGTGGAATGTTCACTTGTGTTGCAATTGCGTTTGTTAGAGCGGCAATATCAAAAGGTGGAGGTTGAATTGTTGATAAATCGAGACCTGCTAATATTTCACTCATATTAATGTCGCTAAGGTCTATGTTACTTAAATCAAAATCGCTAAAATCAAGGTCACTAAGATCAATATTTGAGAAATCAAGTCCGCTTAAATCTAATCCACCCATATCAATGTTGCTTAAATCAATGTTGCTTAAGTCCAGATTTTCAAAATCGAAAGCAGACATTAAACCTTCAAGATTCATTGCATCTTGAATTAACTGTTCATCAATTGACATGATTCGTGAAAAATCAAAGCTTGATTCGAGGTTTTCTCTTTCATGTTCAAAAGTATTACCGGAAATCACATTAAGTTTTGAATTGGCCAATTGTTCTTTAACAATTGGAGCGTCAGCTGCTGTGTGCATTAAATATTGAATTAAGTCCGGTGTATAGTTTACACCAACAGAAAGTACAGTGGTATTAGCATCCTGCGCCGGTTGTACAATGCCAACTATGCTCAAATCGAAAGCATTTTGAACCAGTTCTACCATATACTCAGCATCACTTGATCTGTCAACCCAAACATTAAAGGTATCATCATATCGGAATAAATCAGTTGGATGAATGACCTTAAATGACGTCATAAGCTCATCATACGTCCAAATTCCATCACTTTCAGTAATGTCAATTTCCATGTCAGTCCTGTTTAGGACAGATTCAAGCATTGCTCTCATTTCTTCACGGTCACGGATTCCCATAGAAAACAATGTGAAGTCCATAATCCTACCACCAAATGATAGAACTAATACAGCTTCATCATAGTTTTCCGGCCAACGACCGGCAAGAACATCGTACTGAGATTCGTATAAATCAGGATTGTTCGGAAGCTCACTAAAAACGTTCATACCGGGCATTAAACCCATGTTGGCTTGAGGACCCATTTCCGCAGAAGACCCCATAAATCCGCTGAATATCGAGTCGGGGTGAATCTGATCGGCACCCCTTGATGTATCACGCAAGAAAATTTGCGGTGTTATATCAAACATATAATGAATTGTTGTGGCATATCTTTGCATTGTTTCACTATTTTCATCAAGATAAACCTTTAATGAAGCTAGGTCGTTATTGTTTTGCAAAGAAAACATCATTTCCATAACCTGCATTTCGCGAACCGTATCCGGCGGACGTTCTCTACGATTCCCGCCACTGTTTTCTTGACCATGAATTATCTCATCATGGTCATCACCGCCGAAAAATGCGGAAATATTAAACCCCTGGTCTTGTATCATTAAAGGATAAATGCTTAAGGTTTCTTCTTCGATATTTCTTATGTATGTGTTAATTCCGTTAGAAAACGCAAGGATTGTAGCAATTCCGATAATTCCGATTGAACCTGCAAAAGCAGTTGTAAATGTACGCCCTTTTTTTGTCATTAGATTGCTAAAAGAAAGCGCGATTGCAGTCATAAATGACATACCTGCTTTACGTGGCTCACGTCCAACACGTTTATCTTCGGTTGCCGGGTCATAAGGACGGCTGTCTGATGCTACCTTACCGTCTTTTAGATGGATAATTCGGTTAGCATATTTTTCTGCAAGCTCATTATTGTGTGTAACCATTATAACAAGACGGTTCTTTGCTATCTGCGTTAATAATTCCATGACTTGTTTGCTGGTTGTTGAGTCAAGAGCACCGGTTGGTTCGTCGGCAAGCAAAATCTCGGGGTCATTAATTAAAGCACGGGCGATTGCAACACGTTGCATTTGTCCGCCACTGAGCTGTCCCGGTTTTTTTCGAATATGGTCAACAAGTCCAACCTGTGCAAGTGCATCCTTTGCACGTTTTTTACGCTCGCTACGAGATACACCGCTAAGAGTAAGTGCAAGCTCAACATTGGCAAGTACACTTTGATGTGGAATTAAATTATAACTTTGGAAAACAAACCCGATACGATTGTTTCTATAAGTGTCCCAGTCACTTGCTTTATATTTATTTGTAGAAATATTATCAATTTCCAAATCGCCTTCGTCATAACGGTCAAGTCCGCCGACAATATTAAGCATTGTGGTTTTGCCCGAACCCGAAGGACCAAGAACTGCGGCAAACTCGTTTTCACGAAATGCGATAGAAACGCCGTCCAACGCATTTTGCGTAAAGCCGGCGGTTGTATAAGATTTCCTGATGTTGTAAAGTTGTAGCATTATAGTTTGTTTCTCTTTTCTTTTATCGCTAAACAGTTTAACAAATGTATGTGGAACTGTCACGCTTTTTATACAAATCTAGACAATTCTAGCGTGAAGTTGTGAACGTGTTATGAATAAACTAAATATTTTCTGTAAAAATCCGATAATAATTGTAGTGAAATAGAGGGGGGATTTTGTGAACTTCTCAGCAGTACGTGGTTTCAACGCATATTCACAGTTTTCAGCAAAAATTAGAGAAGCGGCTGTTCAAAAAGCAGAAGCACAAGAGATACAAGAAAACCCAAAGAACGAGCCGAAAATTGACACCTCTGTTTACATTGAACCGGTAGACAAGGTGACTATATCTGTTGTTGCCCGCAATGCAGCACTTGCAGCGCAATCACCGCTAGCACTGCGTGAAAATTCAGCACTTTTAGAGTTTAAAGAATGGGCTAAGGGTGCAAAGCTTATGAGCAGTAATTTTTCGCAAAAGGTTTCCGGTGAAACGATGGATAAAATGCTTTCAAACACCGGTATATCAATAAATAGTGATGAAGAGTATGATATTGGTGTAGATGTTTGGAGTGCAATAAATGTTTCTGGCAGAAATGCTGAAAAAGCAAGAGCAATTCAGGATTTGCTTAATTCCACACCAACAAATATTAATTGGGGTTTCTTATTACAAAAACTTCCTATATAATAAATACATACCGGATTTGAAATAATTACTTATGAGCTGTTTGTTTTTGTTTTTTGCGTATGTGCTTAGCATTGAGCGAACTAGCAAAAAAGAAAAATAAATAGCTCATAAGTTATAAACATTAAGATAATCTTATGAGGTTTTTTATTTTGAGTAAAAGAAACAACAATAAACCAAAAGATAGGCAACGTGGAGAGAGAGAAAAACTCCGTGAAATGAATCTTAAAGAAAAGATTGATTATATATGGAGTTATTTTAATCTGCATATAATTGGTATATTAATTGTGCTTGCAGTTTTAATCGGGTTTGTATATGCAAGATATATAAACCCTCCACCAAGTACATTATTTTCAATTACATGGTATACAGAGTACCCAAGAAATGCAGAAGTAGCAACACTTAGAGATGCTTTTATAGAACTGTTTATAGATGAAGCTGACAATAGCACAATTCTTGGTGTTTCGCTATTTTATATGGAAACAGACCCGGAGCTTATGAGCGCTAACGCTACACATCTTATGGCTATGGTAGCGGTAGGTGATATTGATATATTTATACTTGATGAACGTGCGTTAAATGATATGATAAACAATAGATTTATCCGGCCTATAGAGATTTTTATACAAGAAATTGAACATACAGACCCCGAAGCTTACGAGATTATCAAGGACAGAATAGTTTTTGCATCTTTTACCGGAAACAATGATGAACCAAAAGAAATGGCAGCAATAAACATTCAAGATAATCCACTGTTTGCAGCTCTTGGGTTACCAAACGAAAGATTGTACTTTGCCGTAAGTGTAAGTGCAGAAAACTGGCACTACATAGCCAAAACGTTAGTAGCACTGTTTGAGGAGGACACTATGCCAACTTTACATCCCGATAGAATAACACCCGATGTTGGAGACTATGGACATCGGATTATTACAGGTGAACAAGCCAGAGAAATACTTGAAGCGAATAGTCATGTAATAATGTTAGATGTGCGAAGTCAAGAAGAGTTTGATGCAGGGAATATTGAAGGTTCAATGCATATAAACTACAGTGAACTTGAGGAAAATCTACATTTATTACCTGATAAAGATACTATCATAATTGTTTATTGCAGAGCCGGACGGCGTAGTGCAATTGCTTATGAAATCTTAGTAAATGCAGGTTATACAAATGTGTACGACATGCAAATGATAACAAATTGGGTGGAGTAAGTTTACCCAATCACCGGAATTGAGCCATCTACTCTGTACAAATGAGAGGTGTCATTTAAGCACCTGCACCAAGCGGTTGTGTACCCGTCGTTATTGTTGTCAAACTCTATTATAGTTACACTGGAGTGATTGATTGTAAAGCTTGCCCAGAACGCATTTGGTTGTATTGACATCAAGTGCGATAACCAGGTTGTGCCAAAACCATGATGACAAAATGCTGCAATGCGTTTATCACCGGGTTTTGTTATCTTATATATTCTTCCTTCACGTGTATATCCTAGACGTGCCAAAAACTCATCCGAGTTTTTTACCACACGTTCATAAGCTCCTTTTGCATCACGACATCCGTTAAACAATGGGTTTGTATACCAATCGTCAAGTGTATACTCTTGTTTCATAAGTTGGGTATTATGCCGGAACATAGCCCAATCACGAACACCGTTCTCATCAAGCTTGGATATGTCATTAAACATCAAATCTTCGCTCATCCATTCTTCAATCGAATACGGTAAGTTAAGTATCTCGCATGTTGGTTCTGCTGTTTGAATTGCTCGACCAAGTGGAGATGAATAAATCTCATCAAGTCCGATTTTTGCTAAACTTTCTGCTAGTGCGTTGGCTTGTCGTATGCCGTTTTCTGTAAGGCTATCAGTGGGATAATGTGGCTCCCCATGCCGAATTATGTATAGTATCATTGTGTATTCCTCTTGTAATTTTTAATTTATTCTATCGTTCATAAAGGTTTAATATTTAGTGTTTTCTATCCGCTCAAAGGAACATCCATGTTCCTCTCGCGGCGCTCCGCATCCATGCTCCGCTTTACGAAAAGCATAAATATCAAACACTTTAT
>JAITFS010000078.1 GCA_031281195.1 Oscillospiraceae bacterium | reverse complement strand
TCACGCATTATGAGTATTTCACGGTATTTTTCTGTTAGCTCATTTATACCTGTGTTTATTGCTTTTCGCGTTTCACTTCGTATAATACTTTCCTCCGGCAGATTCCTCAAATCGGGAACTTCCAAAGGTTTGAACTCACCACTATCATCTTCAAAGCTTAACGCTTGAACCTTCGAAACTTGCTTTTTTCGCAGAAAATCAATACACAGATTGTATGTTAACCTGTATAACCAAACTGAAAACTTGCAGTCTCCTCGAAAGGTTACAAGCTGTCGATATGCTTTGATAAACGCTTCTTGCGATAAGTCAAGTGCATCCTCCTCATTACGGGTTATTTTCAAAGCAAGGTTGTACACGTTTTTTTGATTATCTAAAACCAATTTTTCAAACGCATCCTTATCGCCGTTTATAACCTGTTTTATTAAATTCTTTTCTTCTTCTGCTGTCATAACTTTTTCTTTCGTCATTCCGTGCTTGACACGGAATCCCATGAAATTTGCTTTCTGTTGAGGGGATTGCGGATCAAGTCCGCAATGACTGATATCTACAGTTCTTTTTTGATTCCCTCTGTGATTTTTCGTAAATCGTCTAAGGTTTCTGCTTTCGCGATTTGGCTCTTAAAATACCCCGAGTATGGAACTCCACGCAAATACCAAGAGTAGTGTTTTCTGGCTTCAAGACAAGCGATTTTCTCACCCTTGTGCTTTGCTGCCATTTCAAATTGTCTTAGTGCGGTTTCGGCACGTTCTCCTATTGGTGGTTTTTGCGGTATTTCTTCACCGCTTAACAGTGCTTTTGCTTCGGCAAATATCCACGGGTCGCCCATTGCACCTCTGCCAATCATAGCCATATCTGCACCTGTGTAGTCTAAGATTTTAACGGCATCTTGGGCTGTATAAACATCACCATTTGCGATAACAGGCACTTTTACAGCGGCTTTTACATCACGAATAATGCTCCAGTCTGCTTTTCCCGAGTACATTTGCGTGCGTGTTCGTCCGTGAATTGTGATTGCAGAAACGCTGGAATCCTCTGCCATTATAGCAAACTCTACAGCGTTTATGCTACCTTTATCCCAACCTTTTCGAAACTTAACTGTAACAGGCTTGTCTATTGCGTTCTTTACAGCCTTGATTATTTCACCGGCTTTTTCGGGGTTTCGCATAAGAGCTGACCCATCGCCACTTTTTACGATTTTATTCACAGGGCAACCCATATTAATATCAATAAAATCTGCACCCGAAACCTCCAGTGCTTTAACAGCAGCTTCCGCCATGCAGCTTGGTTCGCTTCCAAAAATTTGCACTCCGACGGGATGTTCGTTATCCCCAATTTTAAGAAGCTCAAGGGTTTTACTGTCCTGGTATACGAGTGCTTTTGAGCTTATCATTTCTGTGAAAGTAAACCCTGCACCAAGCTCACGGCAGATTGTACGAAATGCGTAGTCGGTGACTCCTGCCATCGGGGCAAGTGCAAGCTTGGTGTTGATTTGTAAGTTTTGTAAAACCATAAATCTACCTGAAAGTAGTGCTCATGTTTGATGGAATAATTGCGATATATGTACTACCTCGATTGAGCGTTATTTCTGTACCATTAGTTAGTGTATAAACAAATGGTGAAGATAAGTTTTCTCTGGACCAGTTAATTTCAACATATTGACCACCACTGATAAAGTAACCAGTCCCACGTCCGACTGTGACAACATCACGTAAAATAGCATCATTTGGTACCGGAGTTACTGATGTTTTTAATACAAGAAGATTTGAGAAAGACATTCTGACATTATTATTTGCATCTCTAAACTCATTGTTAAACTGTTGCATGTGGTAAACCTTAAACTCAGAGTTGTACGTGAAGGAGGTAGACTTTGCTGACGTAAACCTCACATTAACAGCAGTTGCACTTCTACCATTTGGTAGAGTTACATTATCACCAAAATTTAGCCTGTTGGAATAGCTGGCGGAATGTGTCATTCTAAATCCAAACGTAGGAAGCCATCTTGTCACCAACGCTCCGGAGGTTACAGCACTATGATAATTATCTACCACTTTTCCGGGGATTCTATTGCGGTCTCTGGTGAACATTGACCTAAATCTTGAAGATGTTTCATCAACATGGTTAATACCACGAGCGGCAATCTCGTCATAACCCATATAGCTGCCACCAACTGTTACGAAAATAGCATCATAACTTTCTGCAATTTGAGCAGTGTAATGCCTTGCACTACGGACACTTCCAACATAAGGCACTGTAGAAATATCTTGATATAATGCCAACAATCTAGTTGCGTTTCCTTCGACAAGAACCTCATAAACGATATCCGCTCTTGAAATACCATTCATCGGTAATGCATCAGGAGTGTTGCCGAGAGTGATTGCGAGAGGACGGTGACGTGCAAAGTTAGGATTCATAGGAACACCGGTCAGAGGGTTTAACGCTGTTGATGATGAAAAAACCGGTAAAGGTTCGCTGTGGCTGATTAATGCACCACTACTGTTAAACTCGTACCATTCCCAATTTGCCAAAGCACCATCATTTGCCATAGCTCCGGAGGATTTTAAGAAGTACCAAATTCCACCATCATTTAGCCAGCCTGTGAGCATAGCGCCTGAGGGTCTTAAATAATACCAGGTGTCATGAAGATACAACCAACCGGTTTGCATAATACCATTAGGATTCATATAATACCAATTTGAGCCATCGTGTGCCCAACCGGTAGCCATAGCTCCCGATGTGTGAAAATAATACCATTCATTGTTAAAGCGTTGCCAACCTGTTGTCATAGCTCCCGATGGATGGAAGTAATACCAAACATTATGTATGTGTTGCCAACCAGTTACCATAGTACCATTTGCACGCATATAATACCAAGTGTTGCCTACATGAGTCCAACCGGTAGCTCTTGCTCCTGATACGTGGAAATAATACCATACATTATTTATGCGTTGCCAATCTGTAGCCATAGCTCCCGATGAATGGAAGTAATATGAAACATTGTCTATATTTTGCCAACCAGTTACCATAGTCCCGTTTGTACGAAAATAATACCAGGTATTACCTAATTGTAACCAACCGGTAGCCATAGCTCCCGATGAACTAAAGTAATACCAAGCATTGTTTAAACGCAACCACCCTGTTGCCATTATTCCGTCTGAACGTAAATAATACCTTGCTCCACCATCATTTAACCAACCGGTTGCTCTCGTACCATTTGCTTGTAGGTAGTACCACTGATTATTTTCATAAATCCAACCTTGTGTAGATGCTGATGCTGTTTCTGTCGGGAAAATTGATATAAAACCAATAGTTAAAACAAGCACTAACAGCAAGCTTATTATTCTGTTTCTTAACATAATTGTATCTCCTGTAATTCATTAAATAAAGAAATTTTGTTTCGTATAATTTGTGTGTATTAAGTATAATTATATACAAAAATCGCCAAATTGCAAGATTTCTACTTTTTGAGGTGTATCATTAACACTGCAATATCGGCAGGAGAAACGCCGGAGATTCTTGTTGCCTGCCCTAGATTTTGCGGTCGTATAACACTTAGTTTTTGCCTTGCTTCAATGCG
>JAITFS010000071.1 GCA_031281195.1 Oscillospiraceae bacterium | reverse complement strand
TCACCCATTGTCATAGCTTCTGTTTGGTCGTGTGTAACATAGACAAATGTGGTTTCAAGCTTGTTGTGGAGTTTAATCAGCTCTGTACGCATTGATGTACGCAGCTTTGCATCGAGGTTTGAAAGCGGCTCGTCCAGTAAGAATACGGCAGGGTTACGAACCATTGCACGTCCGAGAGCAACACGCTGACGTTGACCACCGGAGAGTGCTTTTGGCTTTCTGCTGAGCAGATGCTCAATGTCAAGAATCTTTGCAGCCTCGCGAACACGTCTGTCTATTTCTGCTTTTGGTGTTCTTGCAAGCTTTAGAGCAAATGCCATGTTTTTATATACTGTCATGTGCGGATAAAGTGCGTAGTTTTGGAAAACCATAGCAATGTCGCGGTTTTTTGGCGGGACATCGTTTACAAGCTTATCACCAATGTAAAGTTCGCCCTTGGTGATTTCTTCGAGTCCGGCAATCATTCTTAGCATGGTTGATTTACCGCAACCTGATGGACCGACCAGAATAACAAACTCCTTGTCGGGTATTTCGAGATTACAATCGTCAACTGCGAGTACGTCTCCAGGGTAGATTTTGGTAATATTTCTAATTGATATACTTGCCATATTTTCCTTCCTCCGTGCATCATTTTAGCTATCTTTTAACATTTTATCACTTTTTTTCTATTAGTCAAGCTAAATTATACATTGTTATCAATAATTTTTAACAGATTTTTATTTTAGACAAAACTAGTTCGTTATCTTTAGGATTTCATTACTTAAAACAGCTTTTTTATCATACACTAACATTTCCATTGGCTCGCCATTTAACAGCTCAAATAAAGTCTCATCCGGTTTCATTGTGATTAAAACATCTCTCCCCTGCCATGTAAATGAAAATCTAAGAGTTTTCCAACGGTCCGGTAATCTTGGAGAAAAATGCAAGATGTCATCATCACTGCGAAGTCCTGCAAAACCGTATATGATATTAATCCATGTCATAGCGATACTGGTTGTATGAAGACCCTCACGGGTATTTCGATTGTAATTATCAAGGTCGAGACGTGATACAAATCCGAAAAACTTCATCGCTTCGTCCATTTTTCCAAGCTCTGCCGCCAAAACGGAGTGTACTGCCGGTGACAGTGAGGATTCGTGAATTGTTCTGGGTTCATAATACTCATAATTTGCCCGCTTTATTTCATCAGAAAATGAGGAATTATATAAGTATAAAAACATCAGTACATCGGGTTGTTTTATCATACTGGTACGGTATATTCTGTCGTAAGACCAATGATTATAAAGCGGAAACTCCGAGATTGGGATTGAATTAACATCTAAATACGGAAAATTAAAATATCCGTCAAATTGTTCGAATGTTAAACCATCTTCTGCTGTTGGCATTGCCATATTGTTTGAAATAGCTTCCCACTGCTGTATTTCGTCTTCATTAAAGTTAGTTTTTTGAACTAACTCTTTGTATAATGCAGGAGTTATCGTTTTCATTCTGTGGATTACATCAACTGCATATTCTAAGGAACGTTTACTCATATAGTTAGTGTAAGTATTATTATTTACCATCATGTGAAACTCGTCAAGCCCCATAACTCCATAAAAACCATACTCCCCCGTATGTGGATTCTGACCTGAACGGCTAACCAGAAAACGAGCAATTTGTAAGAGCATTTCTGCACCGTATTCCCACAGGAAGTTTTCATCCCTTGTAACCTTAACATAGTGCCATATTCCATAAGATACTGACGTGCTTGGGTGATATTGTAAGCTTGCATGCTGCCAAAGGTCGCACGCTTCCTCACCGTTTAGTGTTGCGATTGGATAACATGCACCCTTACAATCCAGCATTTTAGCACGCTCCAGCGCTTCGGGCAGAGTGTTGTAGCGGAACATGAGCAGTTTATTTGCCGCATTTGGATTTGTAAATAAATAAAACGGTAAACAACATGCTTCTGAATCCCAAAATGCGTGGCCATTGTACGCTTCTCCTGTTAAACCCTTTGCACCAATATTATGGCGAACATTACCACCATTGTAGGTTTGTGCCATCTGGAAGCTGCAAAATCTAATACCCTGCTGCTCTTCGGCTACAGCAATGTTATATTCATCGTTTGATGCTTCAACTATTACATCTGATATTTCCCAATGTTTTGTCCAGTAGGCTTTTTGCCTTTCTAGTGCCGAGTCAAAGGAAACTTCTTTTATTTCTTTTAGTTTTGAATCCCCAAGTTTGCGTAGCTTTGTTCCCTCAGAACCATCAAACAATATAACGACTTTTTTATCGAATATAAAGGGTTTATCTTTTATCAGTGAAATCTTTGAAAATAAGTTAACTGATTTATCGTTATGTAATTCTTCAAAGGAAGCTTCTGCATCAATTATTGCTCCGGCAAAAACAGATTTATTTGATTTTAAGGTTTTGGACATTATTGATATAGATTTATTTGCAAAACTCTCCTCAGTGTTACCCCAAAAACAAGCATTACGACCTTCATGAATCATATTAAAGGATAAACCGGTGACGAGTTTTATATCTCCTGAGAAATTTAATGCTTCAAAAATAATACGTTGATAAACATGTTCGTTGTTTGTCATATCCATAAAACGTAAAAATGTCAGCTTTATTTTTTTACCACTTGCTGTAAACCAAATAAAACTACGTTTAAGAACACCTGAGCGCATATCCAACTCACGCTCAAATTCAGTAAACTTTACTTTTCCTAAGTCCAAAGCCTCATCATCAAGTATTATCTTTGTTGATAACCAATCAACAGCAGGAATCATAAAATGGGTTTTATCAATAATTCCTAAGTATGATTTTTGCAGGTCTTGAACCTCATAAACACCATTTATGTATGAACCACGTAAGCTATCAACACTTCCACCCTCATCAAAGTTCCCTCTCACTCCGAGATTTTCATTTGAGAGTGCAAAAATCGATTCGCTGACTCGTGAGTACGAAGGGTTAAAACCTTCCTCAATTACTTTCCATGGATCTGTCTTAAAATACTTATCGGCAATTTTTGCCATATACCCACCTCGTATTGTTATTTTTATCCTTTTATACCAACTGTTACGATGTTTTCAGTCAGCCATTTTTGGAATATGAAAAAGAGTAAAACCGGCGGAATCATTGAGAAAACCACAGCTCGCATTAAATCGTCTACGTTAACCGTTTGCTCTGTGCTAAAAACAAATAATCTGACCATTACAGTTTCGAGTTCAGAACCACGCAAAATCAGAAATGGCAGTAAAAAGTCAGACCATGCAGCATTTACAGTAAATATTGAAACAACTATAAAAATCGGCTTTGATAATGGCATTACAACTTTAAAAAATGTCTGCGCAGGTGAGCAACCATCTATACGGCTGGCTTCAACTAACGAAAATGGGAGCGATTCAAAAAACTGTCTGAAAAGAACAACAAAAAATGCATTTGCTCCGGCTGCTAGCCATAATGGTACAAAAGAACCGCCAAGACCTAAGGATGTTACATTTATAAACAAAGGTACAAGGCTTATTGTCGCAGGAACAAGTAATGTAAACATCACCATCTTTGAAATAACCTTGTAACCATAAGGTTTTAGTATTGCAATCCCATAAGCTAAAAGTCCATTAAATATGAGTGAGCAGAAGAGAGAACCCATTATGACATAAAATGAGTTTGTATAATTTCTAAAAATATTAAGCTGAGACCACGTTCTTGAATAAACAGAGAAATCAAATCTTTGCGGAAAAATTGCAGTGCTAACCATAAACTCACGCAGTTCTTTAAAGCCTGCCATAATTACCCAAAATATCGGAAATAAGCTAACAACCACAATCACAACACATAGGATATAGATAATTACAAGCGCGACCTTTGCACCCGGCGATTTCATATCAAAATTGCGAATAACACCTGTGCGTTCTTTTTTTATTTTTGCCATAATTATCTCACCTCCTAGTTATCCCAATCAACTTTACGTTTGTTTACCATCGAATATAAAGCGGTAAATACCAGTAAAATTGATGCGATTATAACTGCAACTGCCGAAGCTCTGCCAAACTCCATTGTTCCTCCGCCAAATGCGTATTGCCACATTAAGAGCATTAATGAAAGTGAAGCGTTATCAGGCCCGCCGGCGGTTAGCATCATTGGTTCAAACATGATTTGGAAGATAGCAATGATTTGTAAAATGAGAAGTGTACTACCAAGATTAAAGATGCCCGGTACTGTAATATAACGAAGTCTTTTCCATATACCGGCTCCATCAATTGTTGCGGCTTCATACATTTGCGGGTTTATACTTGCCAGCCCTGCCATGTAAATCAATGCGGTAGCACCTGCACCTCTCCATGTTGCAACACTGACAATTAGTGGTATAACGAGGTTACGTTCGGTGAGGTATGATCTTTGATCAATTCCAAAGTAACCAAGTATAATGTTAAGAACTCCGCTCTCTCCTGCTGAAAATACCGCTGTCCAGAGGATAATTGCCGCAAGTCCCGGTAAAATGTTCGGAATATACGCGGCTGTACGGATAACGCCTCTGGCTCTTACGGTTTCACCTATAACCAGTGCAAGAAATATCGGTATGAGAAAACCAATGAGCAGTGACCATACTGTATACGAGAGTGTGTTTACCAGTGCTTGCAAAAACTCGGTGCGTTGAAATACGGTTATATAATTGTCAAACCATATAAACTCAACCAGTTGAATGTTTACAGTTCTGTACATACTCATTCGTATGCTTTGCAGTAACGGAAACCATAGGAAAAATGTAAACAAAGCAATTCCCGGCAGCATAATAAGCCATGATGCACCCTGATATTTAATTTTCTCAATCTTTAGTTTCGTTTTCATAAGTTTACATTTCTTAGATTAATTGTTTACTTCTTCGTCGAGGAAGCTTTGGAACTCTCTTTCAGCTCTCATAAGCACTTCGACGATGTCAGTATCTTCTACAGTTATAACTCTTTGAATTGCATTTGTTAACTCCCTGTACAGGCGTTGGGTGTGGACAGGTTCTTCACCTCTAAGAATAACACTGCCATCTACAAGTGAGTCAAAGAAGTCATTATACAAACGCATGTCTACATTGCTGTATTCCTCAGTTATTTCACGTTGTGTTCTGATAAATGTTTCATCTGTCCAAGCAGGAATCGGAGGTAATACGGGAGCACCTCTTTCACGAGATGCTGAGGCACCTGCTCGCATTGCTGCAACAATATTATCATTTATAAATGGTAGAAATCCTGCGATTTTCAGGAAGTGTAATATTGCTGTAGCTTGATCACGGCTTGTATCGGGTGAAAACATAAAGCCGGTACCTCCATTAAGCGCATAAGCTCCACCCGGGCCTGCAGGGAATGGTATCAATGAGAACTTGTCAACCGCAAGTCCACCAATTGCTGTTGGATTATCGACAGCATCATTAGCGGCAAAGTTCATTGCCACCTCTCCTGTTGCAAGCAGTGAATGTGTGCTTGCCCAGTCTGTTGTAGTTGCATCAACATGCAGAATATCATATTCCCAACGTAATGCATGCATATATTCCATAGCTGCTATCATTGGAATTGTTGTAAAATCAACATACCAACGTCCGTCTGCATCTCTGCGTGTTATTGCATCTTCACCTACTGCTCCAAAGTTCCATGCAATATTTGTAAATAACCAACCGCCAAAGGTTGCACTTGCCGGGAAAACAAGAGCTGCTTTTCCGGTTTGCTCACGTATGATTTGACCTTTTTCAGCGACTTCTTGTAGTGTTTTTGGAAACAGCGGTAAACCATCATCATCAACTAATCCTGCTTCTTCAAACAGATTAAGGTTTAAATGCATACCTAGTACATATCCATCACGTGGCAGTCCAAATAAACGTCCGTTACCATCTCCAAATAACTGGAGATAACCGGGCATAAACATATCTATCAGTCCAAAATCCTCCAGTGCATCGGTTACGTCCGCAACTAAGTGCTGTCCAATCAATAGCTGTGGGTCGGTAAAATGCGGTTGGAATAGATTTGGTGCTGTTCCGCCAAGTGCCATTGGTACATACGTTCCTAATGTGTAGGAGTAAAAGTTGGGTACCAGTGTGACATTTGGAAATTGTGCAGCCATTATGTCTCTGAAGCCTTCAAACAACGCAAGCTCTGCACGTGGGGCTGTGTCGGGCGGCCAGTTACCGAGCGTAACTGTCGCTGTGAGGTCAGGGTCAACCACACTCAGGTCTATATCCCCAAGATTGGAGTCAGGGGTTCTGTCGGTAGGTGATGGTGATGGTGTTGTATCACCACCTCCAAAGTCGGCATCTGCCGGAACGCAGGCAGCAAATACAGTAAACATCATTACCATTGCTACTATAAATGCTATAATTTTCATACTCTTTTTCATTTTTATAGTCCTCCAAATATTATTCTTATTATTCAAATACCATGATTTCTGCTGCTTGTGCGCCTTGTGTGCGAGATGCAGAGTTAGATGTGAATACAAATCTGACATACTCTGCTACAGTTGGTTCAAAGTCGATGCGGACAGTATTGCCTGTAAGTGGGTCAAATTCGTAGCGTTCTTCTGCAACGATAACTCGAAAATCACCATCACCACTGCTGACGAGAATTTCAATACCTTGCGTGCGTGCTTCCCATAATGATGATGGGTTTACTGCAACAGCAACTGTTTGGATTGTGTAGCTCCCTTCAAGGTTTATGGTAAACTCTGCCGGAAATCCATCACTTTCCCAATAAGATGTAAGCTCGCCATCCACTGCGTTTGCTGGAATGTATATATCGGTATGACTACTTGCTACTACGGGTTTGTCCAGTGCCAGGTTTGGTGTTTCGGGTAGCTGCACCATAAACTCACGCGGGTCGGGTATTGTTGACGGCCACTCGGGTTCGTCTTGCTCCGGTGTGCGGACAAAAGTAACATTGCCGTCTTGTACTTCGTTACTGTCTGCACCTGTTACAAAAACAACAGCTGATATAATTAATGATACAGCAATAATTATAATGAATAGGATTGTAAGTTTATTTTTCATGTTCCACCTCATTCTATTGTAATATTAACAGCATAAGCATTTAGATCCGCTCTTAACGCTTCGAGGGTTGTAATTCTTTCACCGAGTATGTAGATATTTCTCATAGAAACATTTTCGAGTAAATGATTTTCGTTATGCCCCCAAAAGTTTGAGAATGGAACTCTGCCGTCAAGTGTGTTGTGAACGATTAAACCGTCAATGACAATATCACGTATACTTCCCCATTCATCAGTAACAGCAGACCAGTGGGTTTTTATCATATTAAACTCGATTAACTCGTTATTTAAGCCGTTGTCACCTCGCATATAAGCGTGGTCTACAATGATATTTTCATATCTGATATTTTGAATAAGTGCATCGTCGCTGTTGTGTATACTGATGATTGGTTTGTGATTGTTATACAGCACAAAAATGTCTCTGAATGTTATATCTGCTATAACGGCGTTTAGAATATTACCCTTGTTGGTTTCGTAACCGATTTCCATAGATTGGGCAAGGTCTGTCCAAATTTGGATTCGTTCAAATAGAATATCTCTGGATGAACCTGCGTAATTTTTTATAACTAACGAGTCATCCCATGTTCTGACAAATGAATCTACAACATGATGATTTCTGCATGATTGGAATGTGAAGCCGTCACCATTTTGACGACCGGAGATAATTTTCACATTTTCTGCGTAAAGTCCATCGGAGTTAAATGAGTTAAACTGCCATGCGTTACCATTTATAAGTATAAATCCTTCTGTGGTAATATTTCGGCTGGTACGAATATCAATAGGTACTCTTGCGTAAGAGCCGGGTTGATTCCATGCGGGGAATCCGTCTCCGCAGATTATTCCACGTCCGCGAATTGTGACATCTTGAGCCGTGTCAACAATAACAATTGTATTAACAACTGCTCCGCCCGATATATATAATGTTTGTCCACTATTTAATGATATTGCATCAAGCTTCCAATGTCCCGGGTCGATGAATATTACATCGGGGTCGTCTCTATCGGGAATGTCGGTTTCCAGTGGATTTGCAAAAATATGTGTTGCCTGGTTTACATCTCCATTATATATAACTGTGTAAAACCCGGGTTTGTCTATGTCAAATGATACCTTTCCGTCTGTAACTGTTGGTGTAATCTCATGCACCGAGGGTAGTATTGCAGCACTTTCAACATCGCGTGGCAGACCGGGCATTTCTACTTCAATGGTAACTGTGCCGCCTTCGAAGTCAAAATATGTCATTGGTGTGGTAGACGGTATTGTGTTTGCATTCCATATATGCTCATGGTTGACCATTACATCATAGACAAACAGGTCATGTCCTTCTACTTTTATTTTTGCGACTTCTGAGCTTTGCATAGTATGAGGCCCGTCATAGAGAACTAGTATTGGTTTCAACGGGTCCACCTCCAAGTCTTTTTCTTCTGTTTGCAGTCGTGGAGCAATCGTAGGTGCAACAATCATAAATACAGCAAACGCTACACACAATACTGCTATTACTCCTAAAATAATAATCCCGATGTTATTTGTTTTATTTTTCATGTTTTCTCCTTATTTTCTAGTTAAACGCTAAACTTGCGCATAGTATACTATAAAGTTTTGTGATGTGCAATAGTAATTTGTTATTTTTGCACAAATATTTTTAAAACTACTATTGACATACTGATTTTGCTTTGGTAAAATGTGAAAATGATTTAGCGTTAAACTAACTTTTTAGTTTAGCGTTAAATGAAAAGAATGAAATAGTATATGAAAATTAATTAGGAGGAAATGGCATGAAAAAGATACTCAGCATTATTCTCGCACTCGCATTGCTGTTAGTTATGGTAGCAGCATGCACAAATGATGACCCTGCACCGACACCTTCACCTACACCAACAGACAGTGGTTCAGGTGATGACCCAACTCCGGATACTCCCCCACCCCCTGATGGCCCAAAACCTGATAAGTTTATTTGGAACGATTTTGTCGGATATGATCCAAGTGACCCTGCAACCGGTGATTTTGCTGTTGCTTCTACAGGTATGGCACGTTGGTGGGCAAACCTCTACAACCTCAGAGCAGGAATCGACAACGACATTCTACAACTGGATTTCAGACCCACACCCTTTGACTCAAGAGACTATGATGATGTTAATCAGTATTTTGAATCAGCCGGCGACTGGATGGGTAACTGGGGCGAAGCAATCAACATGTGGGCAATGGAAGGCATAGACAACTGTGCTTATCTGACATTCCGTATGCGCGGAGCAGTTGGTGGTGAAGAATATGCAATGATGCTTCATTTCCAACCGGAGGATGGCCCATCTTATGTTGCACGTTTTGCTGACTTAAAAACAGCAGACGGTGACTTCGTTGAAATCACAACAGATATGCAGGATATTGTCATTGATCTTGCAGCTTCCGGCTTCCCGGGCATGACAAACCGTATGCACATCAGAGCATTTTTAGCAGCAACCATTTTTATTGAAGAAATCTATTTCTCAAATCCTGTTGGTGGATTAGATCCGGACGACCCTGTATCAAGTATGCCTCCGGAAATCGGTGCTCCAACAAGCCTCCCGATTCGTCATTGGGCAACATTTATTTGGAATGACTTTAACGGATATGATCCAAGTGACGTTGCAACAGGTGACTTTGCTCTTGTAACAACAGGCATAGCACGTTGGTGGGCAAATCTCTACAACCTTGATGCATCTATGGACGGTGGCGCATTACGTATTGAGTTTGAACCTGCTGTATTTGATGCAGATGATGTAAGCTGGATGGGTAACTGGGGCGAAGCAATCAACATGTGGGCATTACCGGGCATCTCATATTGTAAGTATTTTGTAATTCGTATGGCAGGTGCTGCAGGTGGTGAAGAAGATTCACTAATCCTTCACTTCCAACCCGAAGACGGTCCTTCCTATGTTGCACGTTTTGCTGACCTTGTAACAGCAGACGGTGGAAATGTTGTTATCACAACAGACATGCAAGATATTATCATCGACCTCGAGGCTTCCGGATTTGCAGGTATGACAAACCGTATGCACATCAGAGCATTTAAACCTTGCACAATCATCATTGATGAGCTTTACTTCTTTAGTGCAGTTGGTCTAATTGACAGCGACAATCCTCTGGCAGGTATGCCTCCGGAAATCGGTCCTCTTGGTGACCTCCCTATCGCTGACTGGAGATAGTTTAAAAGTAAACTTTCAAACTTGTACAGTTAAACGTTAAATGTTAAAATGAGGGTGGATTTTATATCCACCCTCAACCATAGCACCATGTATAACTCTTTGGAGGTTCATTTGTATGACGACTCTTAAAGACATCGCTCGTGAAGCCGGTGTAAGCATAACAACAGTTTCTAATGTGGTACATAAGAGAAAAAGCCGAATTTCACCTGAACTATTTGACCAAATAACAGAAATTATTAAGCGTGAAAACTATATTCCAAGTATGTTAGCCCGTACTCTTGCTAATAAATCATCCCCTATCATCGGTATAATCAATCATGTTATTTCAAGTGACAGCAAAGGATTTCTTTCCGATCCTTTCCATAATACATTTATGGACAGTGTTGAAGAAATTATGCGTGATAAGGGATATTTTATAATGGTACGTACAGTTAAGGATTCACGCGGGCTTGAAGAAATGTGCCGCAACTGGAGTCTTGCCGGTATGATTTTTGTTGGTTTATACATGGATGAATTTTTTGAAAGTGTTCAAAAAATCGGCTTACCTTTTGTACTTATCGATAGTTACATTAACTTACCCGACATTTACAACATCGGTCTTGAGGATCAGACGGGTGCATACATAGCTACAAAGCATTTGATAGAAAATGGTCATCGTGTGATAGCTTTTACTTCTCCGTTTATCAGAGATGGTGGTGTTGTTGAGCTTCGTTTGCGTGGTTACAAACAGGCTCTTGATGAGTTTGGTATAGCTTTTGATAAAAATCTTGTTTTTGAGCAGGAGATTGATACCGCTCATGGTATAGAGCTTGGTAGAAGGCTTGGGGCTATGCCTAATATTACCAGTATTTTTGCAACAGCGGATATTTTGGCTGCCGGTATCATGTCAGGTCTTCGTGATGTGGGTGTTCGTGTTCCTGATGATAAGTCAATCGTTGGTTTTGACGACAACTATTTATGTCAGGTTACAAATCCACGGCTTACAACCATTCATCAGGATGCGGATAACAAGGGTGTTTTAGCCGCAGAGATGATGCTTGCTCAACTGGAGGGTAAAAATATTAAAAACAAAAGTGCAATTCTACCTGTACGTTTAATCGAACGCGACAGCGTGAGAAAGAGGTAGGGTTATGGATGTGTGGCGAATTGAACGTGAGGGTTATGAGCCTGAGAATGCTACCGATAATGGTAATCGTTTTTTAATTGGTAATGGTAACATTGGTGTTCGTGGTACTCTTGAGGAGTATACCGCTAATAAGCTGGTAGCTGTTAATCTTGCAGGGATTTATGACCGTGCACCGGGACAAACATGGCGTGAGCCGATAAATGCTCCTAATCCTTTTTTTGTTCAGCTCGAAGGGCAAGGTGCTATAATTAAACATACACAATCCTTAGACATTCGTCATGGGCTTCATCATCGTGAAACAGTTTACGAAAACGCTATTCTTACAATCGAGCGGTTTTGCAGTATGGCGGAGGCTTCTATTCTCTGTCAGCGAATTAGTGTACAAGCTAAAGGAAAACCAATAACAATAATAACCGGCATTGATTCAAATGTGTGGGATATTAACGGCACACATTTAGTTGATTATGAAACGGAGCTTATTGATGAGGTTATAAAAGTATCTGCTATTACGAGTGAGCTTAGAATTCCTATCACAGTTTCAGAACGTTGTAATCACAAAGAAAATAAAATCCGCGAAATAGATAACAGCGTTTTCCGTATTTTTACAACAAAAGAAAATATTGTTCTTGATCGTATCATATCGATAAATAGTGAGCTTACATCCGGTACTTATGATGAAAAGTTAAAAGCTCATATAGAGAAATGGGAGCTTTTGTGGTCAGCGTCTGAGGTGAAAATAACCGGTGATAAAAAAGCACAGCTTTCACTCAACTATAGTATATATCACCTACATAGTATAGCGCCACGTCATAAGGACGGTTTAAGTATACCTGCCAGAGGACTTTCAGGGCAAACCTACAAGGGTGCTATTTTTTGGGATACAGAAATATTTCTTATGCCATTTTTTACTCTTACAGAACCGAAAATGGCTAGAAGGTTAATGAAATACCGTATTAATACTCTGCAAGGAGCGCTTGATAAAGCTGCATATTATGGTTACCAAGGTGCTTTTTATCCCTGGGAAAGCCAAGATGGTGGTCTTGAGGGTTGTACTGATTTTAATGTTGTAGATGTTTTTACAAATAGGCCTGTGAGAACACATTTTCGTGATTTGCAAATACATATTTCGGGCGATATTGTTTATGCGTTAAAAAAATATATAGATTGGACAAACGATGACAGTATTTTAAGTGATGGTGGTAATAAGTTAATAAAAGCATCTGCGGATTTTTATCTTTCCCGTGCTTTCTCCCGACCGGGTAGCGATGTTTTGGAGTTTATTGATGTTATCGGTCCTGATGAGTATCACGAGAGAGTGTATAACAGTGCTTTCACAAACCGTATTGCGGAGTATTCACTTAGGCAGGCAGGATATGATAATAAGGTACGTGGCTATCGTGAAATAGACGGTATCATCGAGCAGTTTGATGGTTATTTTGACCTTGAGGATGTTTCACTTGATACGGTTCGTTCACGTTTGGTGCATCCAAAGGAATACTGGGGTACACAAGGTGGTGTTGCTTCAACAACACAAATAATCAAACAAGCTGATGTTTTGGCTTTAATGCAGCTTTTTGGTGATGAGTTTAGTGATGATAAAATCAAGAAAAACTGGGAATATTACGAACCACGAACAGAGCATGGTTCAAGTCTTAGTGCCTGTATGTACGCTCTTGGAGCCTGCCGTTTTGGCAGAGCAGATTTGGCGTATCCCCTGTTTATGAAGTCAGCTCGTTCTGACTTGGATGGTGGTGGTAAATCATGGGCAGGTAATATTTATATTGGTGGTACACACCCTGCCGCTGCAGGTGGTGCATATATGATAGCCACACAGGGATTTGCCGGTTTACATTTAAAAAATGGTAAACCAATGTTAAAACCATCACTGCCGGAGCAGTTTGATTCTATCGAGTTTCCGTTTATTTTTGCGAATAAAAATAAAACAGTATCAGTAACGCATAAAAAAGCGGAGATTTGTTGAGGTTTATCTAAAAACTTCCGTCATAACGAGAAGTTTAGTCAATTGTATTATCATTTGCGACCAATGCATAACGAGCAATAATGTTATGTATTCATATTTTTATTTCTCTTACAATATCCGTCAAGTCTTTAATACAATTTAATCTATACTTTACGCTTTCTACTTTATTTGCATCACCAATTCCTGCGCAGTCAAAACCTCCTGCTGCCGCCGCTTCTGCGCCTGCCTCCGCGTCCTCGACTACGAGACATTCAGACGGTGGCAGACCTAACATTTCTGCAGCAAGTAAAAATACCTCGGGGTCGGGTTTTGAGTTAGTTATATGATTTCCATCGGCAATAGCATCAAATCTATCAATTATACCCATTCGTTCTAAAATTAACGCTGCATTACGGCTTGATGACCCTATCGCCATTTTAATACCCAACTCTTTTGTAACCTTGAGTAACTCATCAACCTGCGGGGTTAAATCCTCCGTACTCATTTGCATAAGCATTTCTTTGTAACGTTCGTTTTTATCTGTTGCAAGCTTTTCTTTTTCATCATCACTAAGAGCTTCGCCCGTGTAGTTAGCAAGTATTTTCTCAAGACTGTCCATACGGCTGACTCCACGTAATTGATTGTTAATCTCTTCGTCAAACGGTGTGTTTATCCTGTCGGCAATCTCTTTCCATGCTTTATAATGAAACATATCTGTGTGACAAAGCACTCCATCCAAGTCGAAAATAATCCCTTTGTATTTCATAAATAAACTCCATAATTACTATAATATTAATGTTTTATTTGGCATTGACATATATGTTCTCCCATTATATACTATTGTGCAATTAACACAAGCAAATGAAAAAATTTATAAACAAAATTATTAGTGATTCACAAAATATCAGGAGGTTTTTCTTTATGAGTGATTTGCCTAAAAAGTATGGGATTACTTTTATTGGTCACATGGCTTATGACGAGGTTCACCCTTTTGGTGAAGAAAAAATCATAGCCCCAGGTAGTGCGGTGCTTTGCGGAGCAATGGTATCTGCAAGAATTGGTATAAAAACAGCAGCAGTTGTTAAGATGTCTCTTGATGAAGAAAAAATCACACAACCTATGCGTGATTTGGGTGTTGATGTTTTTATCATTCCTGCCGATTGTACAACCTACTCACGGGTTCTTCATAAATCTGCAAATGTTGACGAGCGTGACATTACACTTATTAGAACAGCCGGGCTTATAAGGATTGATGATATTCCGGAGCTGGATTCTGAATATTTCCATTTAGGCGGTATATCAGATTCAGAGTTTGATATGGCTTTGATTGATGGATTAAAAGCTCGTGGTTATAGATTATCAACTGATATGCAAAGTTATGTGCGACAAATAACGCCTGTCACAAAAGAAATAAACTTTGGTGATGTAAAGGATAAAGTTGAAATTGCATCAAAAATGGATATGATAAAGCTTGATGTTGTTGAAGCACGAGTTCTGACAGGAACGGAAGACCTCGAAAAAGCCGCAGAAATAGTTGAATCCTGGGGTTGCCCTGAAATTATGATAACCCGCTCTGACGGTGTATTGGTTAGATATGAAGGTATAAACTATTTTGAAAGATTTACAAACAAAAGCGTGATTGGCCGCACAGGTCGTGGTGACACAACCTTTGCAGCATACCAAAGTTGGAGATTAACTCATGGCGTAGAGGAATCTTTAAAGTTTGCCGCAGCCTTAGTATCTATAAAGATGGAAACTTACGGCCCATTTAAGGGAACATTGGAGGATGTGTTTGATAGAATGAAAGAACTAGATGTTTGAGGAATATATATGTTTTTTCGATTTCGTAGAGCGTAGCATGGATGCGTAGCTCCCAAACCTCTGAGCATGGATGCTCAGGCGTTTGGATAGAAATCGCAAAAATATATATATTCCGAGAGCTGAACAAAACGAGGTAAGCATGTATAAAGATAATTGTAAAATTGATTCGGATTGGTGTGTTGTGGAGGACTCCTTTGACGTTACCCGCGTACGTCACAATGAGTCTATTATGGCACTGGGTACAGGATTTCTAACAATACGCTCAAGCTTTGACGAGGGCTTTTCTGACGATGAGCAAAACATCTCTTATGACCGTAAGGCTATGAATGTTTCTCTCGAGGTTGTTCCGACAAAAAAGAGCAGATGGGGAACATTTATTCCACTGGTTCAAGGTAAGCATCCGTTTTGGAATGTAGGCGTTATAAATCTTCCGTATATGATTGGGCTTGAGGTGTATGTCGATGGCGAAAAGCTGGATATGGAAAAAGGCAAAATCACGGACTATATACGCTGGCTTGATATGCAAACAGCTACATTATATAGAACATTTATATGGGAAACAAAAACAGGAAAAAAATTAAACCTTCTCTTTAAGCGTTATATGAATCCTGATGATAAGTTTGTTTGTGTGCAGGAGCTTAATATAAAAGCACTTTCGGGAGATTCTGATATAACGTTAAAAAGTTATATCGATAATGATACACGCACCAATGGTTATGATAAGCTTGTAGAAAGAGCAGTTGGTTTTGCCGCAGACCGTGTGATTTATTCAGATGTTACTGCAAATCTTGGAGACCGTATAATCACAGTAAGCCGCTTGGTTTGTGATAAAACAGACCATCACACAATTTCCCGTGAAGAACGGCGTGTCAGTTCTAGTCTTTCATTTAGATTACTTAAAAACGAAGAAGCAATTGCGTTAAAGATTTCAGCACAAGCAGCAAGTGTATACTTTGACAGTGAATCGCTGCTTGATACAGGAATAAATATGATAAACTCCGCTATAGATAAAGGTGCGGATATACTTCATGCGGAGCATATTTCACGATGGGCAAAAAACTGGGAAATGTCGGATATTTGCATAAAATCAAACGACCGGGAAAACTACAACAGTCAACGTGCCATCAGGCAGGCAATATATCATCTGTTCCGCGCCCGCTCCACTGACCCACGTGCTTTAAACTGTGCAAAGGGTTCTACCAGTGAAATGTATCTTGGTTCAGTTTGTTGGGATATGGAAATATTCTTTCAACCATTTTATATTTACACTCAACCGGCTCTTGCAAAAATGACCGGACTTTTCCGCTATGGTATTCTCGACGGAGCACGCCGTAGTGCTGTAGCTCACAATTACAAGGGTGCAAGATACCCGTGGCAAACTGACCGATATGGTGATGAGGTGTGTTCCCTGTTTGAATATGCCGACCATGAGATTCACATCACGGCTGATATAGTAGTGGGATTGTGGCATTATTACTTAAATACTCTTGACAAGGATTATCTTTATAAATATGGTTTGGAAATAATACTCGAAACCTCCCGTTATTGGGTAACAAGGGTGGACAAGCTAAAGAGTCGCCCCGGCTGGCATATACTTGGAGTTATGGGTCCTGATGAGTACAAGCCAATCACAAACAATAACGCATATACAAACTTTGTTGTCCGCGAAAGCTTAAGACTTGCTGAAAAAGTTGTTAATATGTGTAAAACAGATGCACCTAATATTTATAAAGAAATCTGTGAGAGAATTAATTTTGACGAAAAGGAATTAGAATTATTTAACGATGTTGCCGACGGTTTACCAATTCCCAAAGATGAAGAAAGAAAAATAATCTGGCAATGTGACGATTTTGACACAGCATTTTGTGAAATAGACATTGAAGGTTTATGGAAGGATAAAACAAAACAATTTGGTTTTTATACCACACAAGAGCTTCGTTACCGTGCAAAATGCCTCAAGCAATCTGATGTTATCGCACTGATGGGTCTTTATACAGAGGCTTTTACAAAGGAAGAAATGACTGCGTCTTATGAATATTACAATCCATATACCATTCACGACTCGTCAAACTCTATTTGCCATAATGCAATAGTTGCTGCATACATGGAACGCTCCGACCTTGCTTATGAAAACTGGTTAAAGTCGATAGATATTGACTTTGGACTTCTCCCACGAGCTGCTGAGGGTATACATTTTGCAAATGTTGGCGGTATGTGGCAGGAGATTGTACATGGTTTTGCAGGTATGGTAAATGCACTTGGTGCAGACGTGTTAACATTTAAGCCTTGTATTCCAAAAGAAGTTGAGGAAATCTCTTTTAACATTATATGGACAGGACAGAAAATAGCTGTTACAATGACTAAAAACGAAGTCACACTAAAAAACCTTTCGGAGAAGGATATTAAAGTGAAAGTAAGAGATAATAGTGTGATTATTACACCAAGCGAAGAAAAATCTATATTATATTAAACTCGTTCCTACGTGTGCTTTCGCTCGGTATATGTATTTTTAGCGCATTTTTTACTCAAACATGCTTCGCAAACTCGTAAAAAATCGAAAAACACATACACCTCACCGCACACTCATTCATAGCTAATCCCTAATCCCTAGTCCCTAGTCCCTAATCCCTAATTTGTACGTCGGAGTGCAATAAAAATAGATAAAAACAAAAATTATTTAGGAGGAAAGTATGAAGAAAAAAGTATTTCGCACACTAGCCTTAGTAATGAGCATGTTAATGCTCGTAGGCATCGTAGCGTCATGCGCCGGCGGTGGCGGCAGCGGTGACGTTGCAGAAATCACCTACATGTTCTGGGGTGATGAAAATGAAGTAAGAGAAGTACAAGAAATGCTCGATGCATTCAACGAAGCACATCCACACATCCATGTTACAGCATGGCCTGTAGACCGTGCTGAGATTGCTACTATTCTTACAAACCTTGCAGCATCCGGCGAACTTCCGGACACAGGTTTTATGACTGAACCGCTCACAATTGGATGGGCACAAGCAGGATTCATCGAAGCACCAACATTTACGGGTGAAACACCTCGCGACGTTATTTCATTCCGTTGGGATGGACAAAAAGTAGCATACTCATCATGTGTTGTTCAGCTTGCTATGTATTATGACATTGACAGATTTGACGGTGCAGGTGTTGCATATCCACCAAAAACCGGTGCAACGGCATGGGATTGGGATGCATTTGTTAACGCAGCAAAAAGTCTAACTTTCGATGTAAATGGCAACAATGCACATAGTGCAGACTTTGACCGTAATAGTGTTGAACAATACGGTTTCTATCTCGAGCCTGCAGTATGGCAACTGGAAGCATGGACACTCTCAAATGGTGGTGGATTCTTTAATCCAAACGATTGGTCCGATGTTATCATCAATAGTGCAGCATCAGCAGAAGCCATCCAAAGAATTGCCGATCTTCATCTCGTACATGGCGTAATGCCACGTTACGGCACATGGCCGGCAGACAGTATTGACACATGGTTCCTCGAAGAAAATGTAGCAATGGCAATCAACGGAACATGGTCTATCGGTGTTTGGATGAGCCCTGCCAGAGATAATCACGGTCTCAACTACAGCGTTGGTGTACTGCCAAGCATGGGCAGAGCAGTAACAATGGCAACAGCAGGTCTTGCTGTTCAGTATGCTGGTTCAAAGCATCCTGAAGCTGCCGCTGAGTTCCTTGCATGGTATGTACAAAACAGTGGTCACCTAATTGAAATTGGTATCTGGATGCCACGTTATCAAAGCATGTTCACAGACGAATCAAAAATGGATTGGGCAAAAACAGAAGCTTACCCGTCATTTGACGATTTCCGTCCTGCCGTTATTGACTACTCAGTTAACAACGCAGTTTCTGCCGCATGGCACTGGGTACCAAATATGGAGCCATTCCTTGATGAACTCGCATCAGCATTAGCTCCGGTATGGTCAGGTGAACAAACTGCACAAGAAGCACTTGATGCAGCCAAACCCGCTCTCGAAAGAGCAATCAAAGGTTAATGGAGCTGCTCAAAATCTGAGCAATCCGCACAGCAAAAGTCTTTTTACCTGTGCCCGCACGAATTTTCGGGCGGGTGCAGGTTTTCTCACAATGTTCTTCCCATAGTTGAAGCAAGCAGGTTTGCAAGTAAACTGTTAAGCTTAGAAAGGAAATATCTATATGAGTGTACCTGTTACAAATGCTCCTGAGAAAATTAACTCAAAAAAACCAATAGATATATTAAAATTAACCGGTATTCTCTATATCTTGTTCGCTGTAATAACTGCTGCGGTTGCAATAATTCATGTATCAGGAATAAATATATTACGTGAGTTTATGCCGCAAGGTTTTGTATTTCTAAATGCTGTTAGAAATTATGCGCTGCCGGCAGGTGTTATGCCGTACTTTTTTTACTTTCTGTTTATCTTTTCTGCATTTCGCGTTTTTCTGGGATATATGAGCATTAAGTTTCGTACAACTCCCGATAAAGGTAAAACATTAGGATTTTTAGGTAAAATAGATTTATGGATTGTTATACCACTTACTGTTTTTTCTTTATTCTTTTTTGATGGTTTTGGTTTTATGTGGTTTCCGATTTTATCTTATGCACCCACAATGTTACTTCTGAGCGGGTCTGCAAAACTGGATAACCGACCGGGCAGAGCTGCAAGAGAAGAATCAAGAACAGCAAAAATATTCCTAATACCTGCATTTCTTGGTCTTACTTTTATGACATATATACCACTTACAGCAGTATTTGGTATATCTCTTTTTAACTGGCATATACCATTTGCACCTGAATTTGCAGGATTTAGGAATCTCATAGATCTGTTTTCTGAAGGATCATTCTTTTGGGGTTCTGTGTGGTTAACAGTTATATATGCATTTTTAGCAGTATTTTTAGGCTTGGTATACTCAATGATTATAGCTCTTTTACTTAACCGTAAAATACCTGGGAGAGTATTTTTCAGAACAGCATTTTATTTACCTTTTATAATCCCAGTTGTAAGCTCAATGCTTATTTTTAGACTTATTTATGCTCATAACGGAGTAATCAACAACATTATCAATATGTTTGGCGGTGAACGTGTACATTTTCTATTTGAAAATGCAACGATTATTCCTGCAATTGCAATGATTGCTGTTTGGATGAGTGGTAATATAATAGTTATAAAAATGGCGGGACTTGCAAATATTCCTCGAAGTTATCTTGAATCGGCAGAGGTTGACGGAGCAAATGCCTGGCATCGTTTTTGGAAAATAACAATTCCATGTATGTCTCCGATTATTTTCTACAATATGTTAATGAGCCTTATAACAAACATGCAAGTTGTTATACCATCACTTATGCTTACAAGCGGAGGGCAATCCGGAGCAACAGTAATTCCACGCTCATTTAGATTTATAGCTTACGAACTATATATGACTGCTTTTAGTGCAGGACAATTAGGACGTGCAGCTGCTATATCATTTGGTATGTTTGTACTAATTGGAATACTTACAGCTATACTATTTTTAACATCAAGGAAATGGTTGTTTTATGAAGGAGGTGGACCGGCATGATTCAATCTATATCAAATGAACATACAGATGAAACTGTACGAGTTGTTACAACACCCGGTAAAATGATTTTAAGAATCGTAGGTATCTTATTTGTAGTAGTCGCAGTACTTAGTTTAGTTTTTGGTATTCTTGGACTCATGGGTATAGGTCTTTCTGATTCATTTTATTTAGACAATGCAATAACAGAAGCAAGAACTCTGAGTGCAAATATTGATGGTGTACCAATGTGGACAAACGAATCGTGGCAGAGCTTACAAGAAAATCTCATTGCAGCCAGAACTGTTGCAAACAATCGTGCATCAACACAAGAGCAAATTGATACTGCTTACACAAATTTGCGTAATGCATTAAACAATATGGTACTAACTGAAGAATTTGCTGATGTTGAGATTTCTGAATTTATAGCCGGTGAAAGAACTGTGCCGATTTTCTTTACATACTTAATCATATTATCTGTATTTTTAGGATTAACAGGTGTATTATCGATTATTAATTGTGCAAATATAAAGAAAATGAATACTATCGGAATATATGGTGTTCTCAGTTTCTTAGGTATGGCAATACTCGTTGTATTTGCTGTGGATACACTCGGATATGAGGTATTCATGATAATCCCTGATTTTAATACACCATTCGATTTTGAGCTTTCAAATGCTTTATCATGGATATTGGTTACAATAGCTACAATAATACTACCTACCGCACTATTAGTTGGTGTTTACAGAAATAATAAAAAAACATCTGTAATCGTTATATTCAGCGTATTAGCTATATTATCTGTAATTGTACTCTTCCCTTTATGGTGGATAGTTCGTTCATCACTAATGTACCTGCATGAAGTGCCGACAATGAGCTTTTTCCCGACGAATTGGGTGTTTTCAAATTATCCGAGAGCACTTGAACGTTTCCATTATTTCATTTATTTACGCAATACATTTATCATAGCAACTCCGGCTGTTGTTCTAGGTACAGGAACTGCCATTATGTGTGCTTATTCCTTTGCACGTCTTAGATTCAGGGGTAAAAAGTTTATGTTTGGGTTATGTATAGCTTCAATGCTCTTACCGCCTGTTGTAACACTTATCCCGTTATTTATAATGTTCACAAACTTCTTTGGTTTGCATAATACATTTTGGCCGCTAATAATTCCGTGGATATGTGGTGGAGGTGCATTTAACATTTTCTTGATGCGGCAATTTTTCCTCACTTTGCCCAAAGAGCTTGATGAAGCTGCAATGATAGATGGTGCAGGGCGACTTAGAATATTAGTGCAAATTTTACTTCCATCAGTAAAGCCCGCAATCATGGTTGTTGGTATATTTATCTTTATGCTGATTTGGAATGACTTGCTCACCCAAACGGTTTATCTGGCTAATGAAAACTTACATACAATGGCTATGGGGCTGCGTGTATTCTCAGGTTCTTACGGAACAGAGTGGCACTTAACGATGGTAGCAACTGTTCTCTCAATAATTCCCGGCTTAATAGTTTATATTATCGGTCAACGTTACCTTGTAGAAGGTATTGTAATGACAGGTATGAAGAATTAAAAAGGGCTTACTTCGGTCTGACTAAATGCTTTTTGCTAAATCCGATTAGGTCTTCTCTGTTGGCTTCTTTTAGTGCTTGTAAAACTATATTTCTGTTCTTTGGGTTTTTCCATTGTAATAATGCTCTTTGGGTTGTTTTTTCCTTTTTTGATCGTGGTACATGGATTGGTTTTAGTGTAAACGGGTTAAGACCTGTATAATACATACACGTGGATATTGTCCCGGGCGTTGGGTAAAAGTCCTGAACTTGCTCGGGTTGTCTGCGTTCCTTGTTTAGGTACTCTGCAAGTGCGATTGCGTCATGTACGGTACTGCCCGGGTGTGACGACATTAGATATGGTACTAAAAACTGCTTTTTGTTATACCTGTCGTTTAATCTTTTATATTTTTCCTTAAACTTTTCATAAACCTCAACATTTGGTTTGTTCATGCAGTGCA
>JAITFS010000045.1 GCA_031281195.1 Oscillospiraceae bacterium | reverse complement strand
AAAGGAAAAGGTGAATACCCGGCGTACATAGCATGCAATCTATTTTCAAAAACGGAGCAGTATAATCAAACGCATAACGAAGCATGGGTGGATGGACGTTTCCCAAAAATTACGCAAGACGGAAAAGACGGTGATGAAGAACCGGGTTATATCTCTAATATGCGTGACGGTGCAATTGCAGGATTTAAGTATTTTGACATAAAAGATTTAAAGAAAATATCAATAAAAACCCGAGCTTATGCAAATGGTTGTATGGAAATAAAAACATCATGGGATGGAAAAGCTTTAGCGAGTATTCCTATTAAGTCATCTACAATCTGGATGAACAGAACGACGAACATATCAATACCTGACGGTACACAATCATTATATTTCGAGTTCAAAGGCACTGGCGGAGTGAGCTTAGCATCATTCACTTTGGAGTAGAGGATAGTATTATTTTTTTGCAATCTAAGTTTGTTTGATTTATAATTGAAGACACAAAAAACACTAAGTATCTAGTAGAGATTATCGGTGATACAATGAATAAGAAAAAATTATTTGCTAGAATAGTAAGTAATCAAAGGAATATATCATTTAATGACTTTGTGACAATTATTGAAGCTTTTGGGTTTTCATGTGCTCGAATAAGTGGTAGTCACCAAATCTTTAATCATCCAAACATTGATGAAATTATTAACATTCAAAATGAAAAAGGTAATGGAAAACCATATCAAATTAAGCAATTTTTATCATTAATAGAAAAATATAAGCTGAGTATGGAGGATTAAATAATGAGAGGTTATCATATAAATATTTTTTATAGCGATGATGACGAGAGCTATATTGCAGATATACCAGATTTAAGATTTTGTAGTGCTTCAGGAGATACTCCTGAAAAAGCATTAGAAGAAGTTCTGATAGCTCAAGAGCTTTGGCTCGAAGTTGCTGATGAAACCGGTGTAGAAATACCAACGCCAAAATACCGACCACTAATATATCAAGTTAGTTAATAATGTACAAAACACACTTGCTTGTAACACAAACATACACACAATAGACTTAACAGGAGGGATTATATTTGAAATTAAGTTTTTTTGGAGCAGCACGAGAGGTTACAGGTAGTTGTCATTGTGTCGAGTTTGGCGGTAAGAAGATATTAATTGACTGCGGTTTGCAGCAGAGCATGAGTAATCTGCACGGTAATAATTTCCCGTTTCATCCGGGGGAGATTGACCATGTAATCATCACACATGCACATATTGACCACTCGGGGAGACTTCCACTGCTTGTTAAGCATGGCTTTAAGGGTAGCATTTTTGCAACAGAACCCACTTGCAAGCTCCTTAACATCATGCTGCGAGACAGTGCACATATTCAAGAGCTTGAAGCACTCTGGGCAAGTCGCAAAAAACGCCGTGCAGGTGACAAAGCCTCCGAACCTTTGTACACAATGGAGGATGCACTGAGGGTTTTTCCTCTGTTAGTGCCTTGTCGATATAATGAAGTTGTTGAGATTGGCGATGAGGAGAGTCTGCGTTTTATTGATGCAGGTCACCTGCTTGGTTCTGCTTATGTTGAGCTATGGGTCACAGAAGGCAGCGAGAAGAAAAAACTGGTTTTCTCTGGTGATATTGGCACTCCGGGTCACCCAATCATACGAAACCCCGAGTTTATTGAAGAAGCTGATATTGTTGTTATGGAGTCCACTTATGGCGACCGCAACCACAATCACGAGATTGACACTATCACAGAGCTTGCAAAGGTTATCGAAACCACATTAGCAAATGGTGGAAATGTTGTTTGCCCTTCATTTGCTATAGGAAGAACGCAGGATTTGCTTTATTATATACGTGAAATAAAAAAGCGTAATCTTGTCAGCAGTAATCCTAATTTTCTCGTGTACCTTGACAGCCCACTTGCAACAGCTGCAACAAAGATTTATTCAGAAGATTTGGCAGATTATATAAATGATGAAACGCTTGATTTAATCACATCCGGTATTCAACCTCTGTCATTTGATGGGTTGCGAATTGTTGAATCCTCCGACGATTCCCGAAGGCTTAATGACGATAGAACACCAAAGGTGATTATTTCTTCAAGTGGAATGTGCGATGCCGGAAGGATTCGCCACCATCTAAAGCATAATCTGTGGCGACCTGAAAGTGCCGTGTATTTTACAGGTTTCCAGGCGCTAGGTACTCTTGGGCGTATTCTTGTCGATGGTAAGGTTTCCAGTGTTTCACTCTTTGGTGAGGAAATTGCAATCAGGTGTAAAATCTACAACTATCTTAGCATGAGTGCTCACGCTGATAAAAACGAGTTGCAAGAATGGTTGCACGCATTTAAGCAAAAACCGGAAGCAGTTTATGTTGTTCACGGTGAGGACGAAACATGCCAAAACTTTGCAAACACCTTGCTGGAGCAAGGGTATAATGCAATCGCGCCAAAGTTCACTTCTATTTATGACCTGCAGACCGGCGAGCCGTTATTTGAAGGTCGCGATTTGTTAAAACGTAGTGATGTAGAGCGTCTTGAACGTCACACTTCGCCTGTGTTCCAGCGCTTGATGATGGCAGGCACAAGGCTTATGGAAGTAATCTCCAAACAAAAAGGTGGTGCAAACAAAGACCTCGCAAAGTTTGCCGACCAAATCGATGCTTTATCGAGCAAATGGGACGGGTGAAATTATAGTACTAAATAGTAATAATATTCTTATGATAGTCTCTTTTCCGAAACGCTGAGCCTCCGTGCTCAGAGTTTCGGCGCTACACCATCCATGGTTCCGCTTTCCGAGACCATATAAGAATATTATTTATATATTTATAACCCTCGAATAAACCGCAACCAGATGTACATGAATTCGTCCTTACTGCCTAAGGTTTCGAATCTTAGGCGGTCGGCGTAGCTTCGCACTTCTTGTCTTTCTTTTTCTGATATTCTATGCAAAGAGAAGCGGGCTTTTAGAGCTATTTCTTCAATATCACTAGGAATTATAATAGTTTTACCACCGATTTTCTTAATATAACCCCACATATAAATAACTGCCGCATTTGTATTATCTCTATTAAACTGCCTTTGTCTACTTTTATGGAGCATACGGGCACGAGTATATAGTACAACAACAATAAACAAGATTGAGCCAAAAAACCACAACATATTTTGCAACCACTCAGGTATACCTTGACTATCGTTATTTGTTCCACCGGTATTATCATTTGGTGATTGTGGAGTTACCTCGTCGGGTGTTGGTGTATTTGGATTTATATCATTCGGATCACTTTCGTTATCAGGTGTAGAGTCTGGTGTGTCTTCCTCCTCAGGTGGGGTGTGAGGCCGGGCAGGCGGAATACCTGATGTTAAAGTTGATGGTGTAACTTCAAGATATAACCAGCCAACATCTTCATAAAACACCTCAACCCAAGAGTGTGCACTCCTGTCAGTGACAGTAACCGGAGTATTTTCACTTCCGCGAGGTATTGTTACCACAAAGCCGGTCGTAAAACGTGCAGGAATACCTAAAGCACGTAACATTTGTGTAGCCGCTGTTGCAAAGTGTATACAATACCCACCTGACATTTCTTGAAGAAAATATAATACAAAATCTTCATCATCAGGCACAGCTTCGGGTGTTAATGTATAAAATCCTGATGTTCTTATATATCGTCCTACTGCATCTACTATTTCCTCTCTATCGGCAGTTATATCTATACCTGCTTCTATTGCAATAGCACGCAAATCTGCGGCTGAAACCGGATCAATTTCTGTGTAAATCTGATTGTTATAGTTAATCCAATGTTCATTAGATTCATTAAGTGGTACATTCGGGTTTATTAGAATAGGTTGCCCGATTAAATCATCAGGTATATAAATCTGCCCATCTTGGTCATAGATCAGCCCCATCATTCGACTTAAAACATAATTATAGTTACCTAAAATAAAAGGTGGTACATCATTTCTCATACTCAAAAAACTGCCTCTAACGTGATATGAAGCTTCAGTATAAACATTATCTGACTGATTAGTTGTATAAGTATAGTACGGTTCATAAGTAACCGGTGAATTATCTCCTGTTTTTCTCACATGCATACTTACTTGTGTTGCTATACTCTCAGGATTTTCTTCAAAATAATACTCAGCTATAACAGCCGGCATAAATCTACCAACTAAATCTATAGGATGTCCAGATCCCATAGTATTATCCCGTTCCCATGATTGTCCATTAAAATAACCCATATTAAAACCATATAAATAGAAGATTCCTGACTCGCTTGAAATCACCTCAAGTAAATCTATATCATGTATTTCTCGATTACCTGCTCTTGATATACGAACATTTCTTGTATTAAATGTCCATAAACCACCGGAACCGGCTAGATCAGGCCACCCAATACCAATATCAATGTCAATGTCACCAGATACACGCTGTCCAAATTGGCTCATTTGCCATATAATAGTTCTAAGTCTTCCATCAATTAATTGTAATGTTTTTTCCCTGTCGTATCTTTCAGGAGATGTTAAGAAAAAAGTAAAACTCATAAAAAGTGCAGTAAGCAGAAGAACAGGTATAAATACCAAGCTTCGTTTACGAAAATCATCAGGATTAAACGCACCACTTATCAGAACAGTTAAATATACGGCAATAATCCCAAAAATGTAAAAAACATCTGCTGTTGTGTCAGTTATGACAACTGTCAGAATTAATATTGGAAATGTAAACAAAATTGTAAGAAGTGTACTGCGACGTACACATATTGCATAAGACAGCATTACGGTTGAAATGATACCACCGATTGAAAAAAACTGAGCAGGGTCAGCTAACATATTTTGCGGTCGCCTTAAAGGAATGGGAAGATATCTATTGTATACCGTTGTGATTGTGAATATTACCCGTCCTAAACCTTCTGTAAAAGCTGTATAATTAAATATAACAAAAACAACTATAACTACAACTGCCATCGCAATAACACCTTTACTGCGAAATATCATAGCAACAATTGAAGCAATCGCTGCTGCAACAAACCAGATTTGAAATAAAGTCGTCATTTCTACAACAAAATTGAATGCACTTATAAGTGTTCCATAAGTACAAAAAACCGCAGTTAGTAAGAGTATAAGGTTACTAATATAAGTAATAACATGTCTACCCTGTGGTATTTTTGCGAAATGTTTTAATTTTCCAATAATTTCTTTTATCATAGCGGTACTTTTTCTTTTCTATTGATGAGCTTCTTCAGCACTTACATGGTAAATCCACGAAAAACGTTTTGGAATTGATGCGGATGCAATCCTCTTTCTATCATCTTTATTTAAAACATGACGAAGAAACTCAAATAAATCACTTTCATCTCTTACTTCGGAAATATATGAATTGTCACTATATTTTATATAAAACGACATATCCCACTTGTGCAGGTAATCTGTAACCCATCGTAAGTGACTGAGTGTTAAATCTCTTTCCTCTGCATTTGTCCATGCAACAACTTGTACAAGCCTGCTATGATTTGGCGGCACAAGAGGCTCACGAATTATTAGTGAATCATATTTCGCAGAAAGCTTCCAATGTATGCTTTTAACAGGGTCACCCGGCAGATATTTTCGCATATCATGGTCTTCGGAATATCCTCCGCCCGGCTTTGGACGTAATATTAAACCTCGTGGTAAAGCTACGGCACGGGTTGGTTTTTTCGCAGGAGGCATTATAAGTACAGACACTTGGTAGGGCGCTCTATATCTAAATGAAATTAACCCGATTAGACTGATGGTTAAATATTTTTTTACATTAAAAACTGTTAACCCTGTTTTTGATGTGTCTATCGCAATTTCTCCATGGTCTTCATGTCCTCCGGTACACAAAATCTTACACTTTGCAGAAAAATCATCCCCGGTAACTTGGAACCTCACCAGAATCCCACTTACAGGAAAAAATCTTGCGATTTTTATTTCGAGTGTTTTAATCATAAACTGAATACTTTTGTGTATACCAATAACCCTTAATGCTCCAACTGAGTTTTGCTCTAACATAGTTGGTGCAGAAAGACGTATGGTTTTTGTAAGCATACCGGGTAAGCTGATGATAAAATCAAACGGAAGTAAAAGCAGAATTAATACCAAAATGTACCATGATATCCACGGTGGGTATAGTAAAAAAAATATAAACGCACAAATTGCTGATATTGCATATACTATTTGCCGTCCAACCATAATGCTACACCAACAGCTAATGTATACGCGGAGCTTGAACGGTTCTAAGTATTTCCGATAAAATCCTCTCCGCTGTTATGTTCTCGTTTTCAACACCCGGTCTTAACACCAGTCTATGAGCCAATGTATCTATAAACAATGGCGTAATATCATTTGGCACAACATAATCACGCCCTTGCAGATAAGCTGATGCTTTGGCAATGCTTGCTATTGCTATAGATGCTCTTGGACTTGCTCCAAGAATAATGTCCGGATTGTTTCGTGTTTTTGCGGTTAATTTTACAATATAGTCAAAAAGCGACGGGTCTATATGCACAGCATCGGTTTGAGTACACATTGATTCCAATTCTTCTCTTGTAACAATTGGTTCAACAAGATCAAGTAATGCTCTTCCTTGTTTTCTTTTTAGGAGAGATACCTCCTCCTCGTGGTTGAGATACCCTATTGATAAACGTATCATAAATCTGTCCATCTGCGAATCAGGCAAAAGTTGAGTTCCTGCTGCTCCCACAGGATTTTGCGTTGCTATGACTACAAACGGTTGCGGTATGATGTGCGACTCTCCGTCAACTGTAACCTGCCCTTCCTCCATTGCTTCTAAAAGTGCTGATTGAGTACGGCTTGTTGCACGGTTTAATTCATCCGCAAGAAAAAGATTACACAGGACTGCTCCCGGAGTGTATTCCATACGTCCTGTGTCTTTGTTTATGATAGAAAAGCCTGTAATATCAGACGGTAATACGTCCGGTGTAAACTGCACACGGCTATATTCCAGATTTAATGCTTTAGAAAACGCAATAGCTAAGGTTGTCTTTCCAACTCCGGGTATATCTTCAATGAGAATATGTCCTCTTGCAAGTATTGCAAGCAGTACACGCAGCACCACTTGTTCTTTTCCAACTATAGCTCGCATAACGCTTTGAAGTATTCGTTTACCGAGAATATTACCTGCATTATTATTCATGAGCAATAGTATATCTTATTATTGTAGAAATTGCAAGTTTGTGATAGAATGATTCACTAGAATTAACAAAGATTTAACAAATACTAATGAATATTAAGAAAAACAACGGAGACAATATGAACAAACCTACATTTTACATCACAACACCAATATATTACTCGTCAGGTAAGCTTCATATCGGACATACTTATTGTTCTGTTGCCGCTGACGTTATGGCACGGTATAAACGTATGCGTGGTTTTGATGTTATGTTTCTTACAGGTACTGACGAGCATGGTATGAAGGTGGAAAAGAGTGCAAAGGCTGCCGGAGTTACACCCAAAGAGTTTGTCGATGAGATTTTACTTGGTGAGGGTGGTATTCTGGATTTGTGGAAGCTTATGAACATTTCTTATGACAGGTTTATTCGCACAACCGATGATTACCATATAAAATCAATTCAAAAAATATTTCGCACCCTTTATGACAAAGGTGATATATATAAAAGTGTGTATAAAGGTTTGTACTGCACACCTTGTGAAGCATTTTGGACAGAAAACCAGTTGATAGACGGTAACTGTCCTGATTGTGGACGTAGTGTTGAAAATGCAGAGGAAGAAGCGTATTTCTTCCGTCAGTCAAAATATGCGGATAGGATTTCTGAGCTAATCGGTGATTATCTTGAACCAATCACTCGTGTAAATGAAATGGTTAACAATTTCTTAAAACCGGGGCTTGAGGATATATGCGTTTCTCGCACAACCTTTAGCTGGGGTGTTCCTGTTGATTTTGACCCGGGACATGTTGTGTATGTGTGGGTTGACGCTTTGAGTAATTATATTACTGCACTTGGATATGATAACGATAAATACCATGATTTTGACAAATATTGGCCCTGCGATGTTCATTTTGTCGGAAAAGAGATTGTGCGTTTACATTCAATTCTCTGGCAGGCAATGCTTTTGGCTCTTGACCTGCCACTGCCCAAAAAGGTTTTTGGAACAGGCTGGTTATTATTTGATGGTGATAAAATCGGTAAATCCAGAGGAAATGTTATAGACCCGATAATCCTTGCAGAGCGGTATGGTGTTGATGCATTGCGATTTTTCTTAATGCGTGAATATATCTTCGGTAAGGATGGCAATTTCACAAATGAAATACTCATTACACGTATAAACTCTGACCTTGCAAACGATTTAGGTAATTTAGTATCACGTACTGTCTCTATGGTAGAAAAGTATTTTGGTGGTACATTACCGGGTGAGCGTACATCTGGTGAGTATGATAATGAACTAATACTGATGGCAAGTAATCTGCACAAGGTTTATGAAATAAATATGGAAAAATACGCATTTCAAGACGCTCTTGCCGATATTTTGAAGGTAACATCCCGTGCAAATAAGTATATTGACGAAACCTCTCCTTGGGTACTGGCAAAGGATGATTTGAAAAAACCACGTCTTGCAACTGTATTATACAATCTACTTGAAGCAATACGTATCTGTACTGTTTTGCTACAACCATTTATGCCTGATTCCTGCCTTGAAATATTTAGGCAAATAGGTGCAAATGAGGAGCTTTCACTTTATGAAAGCACAGCAACATTTGGATTGTTACCAAAGGAAGTTACTGTTGTTAAAGGTGATATAATATTCCCGAGACTAGATTTGGAGAAAGAACTATCAATGTTAGCTGAGTGCTAAACCACGGGCGGATTGCCATCCGCCCCTACAACAACCCTAACCCCTAACTTCTACTCTCTACTTTCTACTTTCTACTCTCTAATTTATATGAAAGGTAAAAACCATGACGCTTTTAATGTCAATATTTCTAGGAATAGTACAAGGCATAACAGAGTTTTTTCCAATATCAAGCTCCGGACACCTCGCTGTGCTTCAAAACATGTTTAATATCAATGAACCTGACCTATTGTTTGAAGTGCTTGTACACATGGGTACTTTATTAGCAGTGTGTTTTTCATATAGAAAAGATATATATGAGATGGTAAGAGATGGTCTTGAGTATCTGCGGTTAAAATCTGATTCACACAAGGATGAGCCTATTACACTAAAACCACCCGGTAGAGCTTTACTCTTTATTATTCTTGCTACTCTTCCAATGTTTGTTGCAGTTTTCTTTTACGGTGCAATATCAAGACTGTTTTTCAACACTTTCTTTATAGGATTTGCTTTACTTGTAACCGGTGGTTTGTTATTTGTGTCAAGCAGATATATAAAGCAAGGAAACAAAACAGAAAAAACTATGACTGCGGTGGATGCTATAATTATCGGATTAGTTCAAGCTGTTGCACTACTCCCCGGTCTTTCCAGATCAGGAACTACAATTTCTGTGGGATTGGCACGTGGTTTTAGCGGTTCATTTGCAGTAAGGTTTTCCTTACTGCTGTCAATTCCTGCGATTTTAGGTTCTACCTTCTTTGAAATCTTTAATCTAATCTCTGAGGGTGCAGATTTTGTTTTGCTTCCGATTTATCTTGTTGGATTTTTGTTTGCAACAATTGTTGGTTTCTTTGCAATTCAATTCTTACGTCGGATAATGGCAAAAGGAAACCTCGGGTATTTCGCATATTACTGTTGGGTAGTAGGGGTAATTGTGATAATTTGGTCATTGTTTAATATATAAAATAGAGGAGTCAGCATGGCACAAGCAAGAAAGAGTAGAAGTACGTCTGGTGCAAAACCGGCAGCAGCTAGTGGAAAACCTCCACGCAGGCGTGAGATTGCAGCGGTTATTTGCTTGGCACTTGGTATTTTCTCTTTTATAGGTTATTTTGATGCCGAACCAATTTTCATAGGCTTTTTTACAGGTTTTGTGAAGCGTTTAATTGGATATGGTTACTTTGTTTTACCACCTGCTTTGATAATGTCTTCGGTAATTTTAGCGTTTCATAAAGGTTACCCGATACTTCTTCGAACAATATGCACTTTGTCACTTACAGTTATCGCCGGTGCAATTGTGCATCTTTTTGCCATAGCTGATGATAGGTATAATCTCTCGTTTTCTATGATTAGTGAGCTGTGGACTGACGGAGCTGCTCTTGAGTCGGGTGGTATTTTAGGAGGAAGCTTATCAGAATTATTCTTAATGCTCTTTGGTACTGTTGGAGCAGCGATAACATTATTAATAGTTGCGGCAGTTCTGGTTATGATAGCATTTAATGCAACCTTATCAGGTTTAATAGAAGC